>JAKVBZ010000303.1 GCA_022448645.1 Pirellulaceae bacterium | reverse complement strand
ACAACCCCCTGGGAGGCCATCGCCGAAAATCCTGGCCCCCACAGTGTAACGACCTGGGGAACGAATTTCAAAAACGAGCCGGTGCAGCCCAGTAGCTGCCAGCCTCCCGGGAGAACTAAGAGGTGTATTTCACATGCAACTCGACCCGGTTGACCGATATCGGGTGAGCGGCCGTCGGGCCGCGGTTGGTTGTGCGAAATGCCAATTTATTGCCACCGGTCCGGAAGTGGGTTGCAATGGGCACAAAGGTCGTTATCCCCTCTTCGTTCACCTGGCCGATTTTGGCTGAAGGCTTGTTGTTCAGGAGGAGTTCCACCCTGTCGCCTTCGGTGAAATTGTCCAAGCCGACAACCATTGTCAGATCTTTTAAAACGCCCTCGGCGGATGCGCTGGCCAGGTTGTCGCCAACTGGCAACTCGGTCAGCATTGCAGTTCCGTCGTCGTCCATCATCCTTGGTAAAACATGATCCTGCACGATGCCCTGAGCCAGATCGCCTTCGCCAATGGACCAGCGGTCGATCACAAACACCTTGTCTAGCGTGGCCAGCTTTTTACGATCGCCAATCTCGGTGAAACGTGGGTCGACGTCAGCCGTTGGACCCCAGGCGGCATTACCCAGGGCGGTGGCCTTTTCGCGTTCCGGAAAAATATTGAACAAGTAGATACCATCCGCACCATCGTTCCACATGTTGGAGGCCACAGCCCGCCAGCATGCGGGAGTATCGTAGTTGATTTTTGACCAGTCGCCGCTGCGCATGCCCGAGGCGTTGACCGAGGGGTAGACGGGAACGCCGTAACGGTGGCCCAACGTGACCGACTCGGCATTTGGCTGGGTAAACGGTAGGTAGCCACCTCCAACGGCGAGAACATCGATCAGGTCCTCACGCAACCACTGTTCCAAGTCGATCCCGACATGCAAGCACTTGGCCTGGGTCATTGGTGTGCGGACGGCAACCAACATTGGTCGGCCCCGCTCGTTGCCCACTCGATAGGCCATATCGCGAAGTCGGCGCTGGAAGTCTGTAAGCATTTCGCATTGTGCCGGCGTGGCCGGCTGAAATTCCAGGTTAGGCCGAAACAGGAGCGGCGAACGAAAATAGTCGATCTCAAACCCGTCGATGTCGTAGCGCTGGCAAACATCTTCCTCGATCCGAAACAGGTAGTCGAGCACTTCTGGTTGCTCGAAATCAAGCGCCGTCCACCACGACTTTGGCGAATCTTCGCTGTACTTTTGGTAGTCTCCCTTCTGGCCCATCAAGTATTCAGGATGCTCACGCTTCCATCGCGACAACTCGGACTCACTCCAGCTACCAATACAATCATGAATGTCATTGATGCGATGAGAAAACATGATTTCGATCCCGTGCTTATGACAAAAATCACACGAGAGGTGAAGCACGTCATGTCCGGCGGCCTTAAGGGCCTCGATGCTATCGCGTCCATTGATGTTCCATTCGCTCATGTCGTCGGTAATGAACTCGCCATAAGTTTCTCCCACCTGTGCCAGGTGCGTGAACATCGTGGTGGCGCCGGTGCAGTAGAACACACTGTCGACATTCGTATCCAACAGGTGGTTATACCGGACGGCCAGAAAGTCTTCGGCGGTCTTGATGCCGGCCACATTCACATCGTTGCCGTCGCTGTTAAAAACAAGTCGACGGCGGCGGTGTTTTGCTTTTTTCCGCAGCGCAGCCATTTGCGAACATTCCTTGCCAGGGGAGGCTCCCATAGCAAGGCTGGCGCCCGACGATGCCAGTGCTGCGGTCGCTTGCAAGGTGGAAAGGCAAAACGTGCGGCGCGTGAACATCGTGGGGTGCCTTTTTGGCGTTGTTCAAGGGAACGAATCATCCCGGGGGAAGCGTAGTATCTCAACAATAATTAAACGACCGGAACAACACAATCATTTTCCATCTTGTTTTCCGTGTCGGACGGGTCTTTAAGGGCTTTGGTTG
Source organism: Pirellulaceae bacterium (assembly GCA_022448645.1). The sequence continues at coordinate 487 of JAKVBZ010000303.1, read as the reverse complement.
TACGGACCGCAAAACACGTTTGCACCTGTTGCCGGAATTGCCGTCCGCACTCCGACCCGGCGAGATGGTTCTCGCAAAAAATATGATGCCATTACCCGCTACGCACTTGATGGGCTGCGGCGGTTATGTCCAGGAGAGGTGGCAGGCGTTGTCGATTTTGCCCTCGCGCCCTCACGGATCTGGGCAAACGCGATAGCCAATCGCGATAGACAAAGTGGGCAAAATTTCGTAAACTCCTTGCCTCAACCACTTTGCCAGAGTGGCGGAATTGGCAGACGCGCTGGATTCAAAATCCAGTGAGAGCAATCTCGTGAGGGTTCGAGTCCCTCCTCTGGTACTCTTTAAAACAAGGGGTTTTTGGCAAGGTGCTGAAAGCCCCTTTTTTTGTTGCCAGCTCTCACTCGCTCTCAGGCTGAGGTTTCTGTTTTTGAGACTTTAATACAATAGAGCGGTTTCTGTTCCCGCCAGTGAGCGTCGTACGCAAGTC
>JAKVBZ010000302.1 GCA_022448645.1 Pirellulaceae bacterium | reverse complement strand
TTTTCATCGTAAGTAGCAAGATCAGGAGCAGCATCTGCGATTGCCTCTGCTTGCAAATTGATGTCAGCAGCATTCACGACGCCATCGCTGTTGTAGTCACCAGAAGTTACAGCAGCAGTGACTTCAATGGACATTCCAAAATTCGAGTAGTCACAAGCATTCAGCCAATACTTCCTTTCCCCCCAATCACCGCCGTTCGGTTTAGTTTTGGACCCTAAGCCCGACAAAGCAAGATCAACGAAGTCACCCTCTGCAAGCGATACGGAGACGGAATCAACGAAATCGGTGCGATCGTCCCACTCGACCATGTTCGATGCGAGAACATTACCATTGTGGTAAAGGATCACCGTTGAACCGTTACCGCAATCTCTTATGATTTTGGAGTGATTGTACGTGATCGTAGCATTACCGCTTACGTCGGATTCCCAACGACGTATTGCATACTGCAATTTGTGATCGGGTTCGGATTGACCGTTTGACCAACTGGCAAACTGCGGTTGGCCACCATGCTTCGTAATAAAGGCATTGGGAGGATGTGGAGTAATTCTATTATTATGTGGGCTCCGCCCACTCTTGCCCCAAACACCGGAATCCAAAGTAATTGGTTGATTACCCACAGCCCCCATCGGTAACACGGTGTCTCCCCAACGCTCTTCGACAAAGGCCTGAAAATTATCAGGATGGTAAACCGCATCCGGGTGAGGAATCTCCGCCCTGATGGTTTTCGTTGGTGGTTCGTAATAACCGTAAGTCCAACCGTTTTCACCCTGGGTGCCTGTTTCCGACCAATCGGCAACGGAATCAGCAACGACGTTAGCCAAAACGGATGGTGTGAAACACAAACAAATACAAAAGACAAGAATTTTGAACTGTAAACTTGCGTGCCTGCTATTCAAGATAAATTCCCCTTCATCAATCAGATCAGGTACCCATTGAGGCTATAGCCTTGCAAAAGCTGCTCGACTTACTGTTGGTTAATGCGACAAACGCATTGATACTGCGTGATACAAAACGGAGGATTTCCACAGAAACTGAAGATCTAGCGTAGAGCGCGAAAAAAAAACCGGCCAACCCCAGCTGGGACTGACCGGTTTCCAATTGTTTTCAATCGGACTACTTCTGGCGTCGACGGAATCCGAAGAATGCCAGGAGACCCATGCCGACCAGGACCAGGCTGGTGGGCTCGGGAACGAGAACGGTCGAAACTTCGATGCCGTTAATCGGAGCACGAGGAGGACCGCCCGTGGTCGGCTGACCGGTCAAGGTGAAGCTTTCACCACTGAGACCGGTGAACACAAGGACGTCGCCTTCGCTACCGAAGACGAAGTCTCCGTTAAACGCGGAAACGTCAACGTGGCTGACCGTCTTGTCGCCGATGGTGTAGTCACCACCGCGTCCATTCACACCACCCTTGGTGTAAACATAGACATTGTATTCGCCTTCGAAAGGCAGACCACTGACAGTCACGGAGTTGGGATCGTCAGCGTTCGTATCAAGGTACCCCGTCATGAGGTTTCGATTGTTACCTTCGGGAGCGGTGTTGTTGTCTTCACCACGACCTTGGCTCGCCCAAGTGTTGTTCGAGGTCCACTCGACACTAGCGCCGGTTGCAGCGCCCGAGGCGTCGATGAGGTCTGCGGCCGATCCATTCTGACCACTCGTGTTATTCCAATTGCTGACACCGAGAACACCAGCAGCTCCGGTTACGGCGGAACCGGCTTCATTCGGTTGATCGGCTCCGAAGTTGACCGAAATGGTTTCAACGGCAAGATCAACAGACATGCCGAACAGGGAACCGTCACAACCATCAATGAAAGTTCCATCATCTCCCAATGGCGACAAAGCGAGATCAACAAGATCACCTGCTTGAAGCGAGACGGAGGAGGAATTAACAACGCCGACACCATCGCCACCCGAGATCGTCGACGAGTTGACGACAGCACCATTGTGGTACAGGATCGCCGTTGAACCGTTACCGCAGTTTACGTTTTGCTTGGCGTGGTTATAAGTGATCGTAGCATTACCACTCACACTGGATTCCCAACGACGCACGGCATATTGGATGCCATCAGCATTGTTGTCGCCATTCGGGTGTCCACCTTCTTTGTTGACGACTGTCCAGGGCTGATTGTTACCGTCGGTATTCGCTTCATCCCAAGCGTTTCCATTCCAAATCCAGGTAGGACCTTCAAAGGCTTGGAAATCGCCAGTGCTGTAAACAGCATCAGGCGTGGCGGGAGCATAGTAACCGTAGGTCCATCCATTTTCGCCTTGGGTGCCGGATTCTGACCAGTCAGCGACTGAGTCAGCGACGACGCCAGCAAAAAGCGTCGGCGTGCAACACACCAATGCGATGCAGAGAGTAAGTGCTTTGATCTTCATTTGTCTTCGCCTTAATAATTTGATTAACAGCGTTAGCGTCCGATTGAGTTCGTGTTCGATT
>JAKVBZ010000301.1 GCA_022448645.1 Pirellulaceae bacterium | reverse complement strand
CCAATTCCCCCAATCCAACGCTACCTGCCACCGGCCGGCCTCCTGCCATCCGATGCTCTGAGCACACAATTACAAGAACGGCTGTCACGCCTGCGTATGGAACTCGCTGCAATCGGGTCTCCAGCCAATCCAAACCCTGACGTCGAGATCTATCTGAAAGCCGTTGACTACGCGCTCAGACACCGCGAATTCTACAAAGAAAAAGACTTTGATTTAGCAGCACGTTTGCTTGACCAGGCAGCCACGAGAATCGCCTTTCTTCAACAAGGCAAGACTCCCTGGGAAAACCGTCGTGGACTCGTCGTGCGTGGCTATCGATCTTCCATTGACGGTTCCGCACAACCTTATGGAATGGTCATACCGAAAGAACTCGATTTGGGGCAACCAGCTCCTTTATATGTCTGGCTCCACGGGCGCGGAGACAAGACAACCGACTTGCATTTTATTCATACACGCCAAACACGCCTGGGAAGAATTACCCCGCCCGGTGCAATTGTCCTGCACCCCTTTGGCAGACATTGCGTCGGGTTCAAACACGCCGGAGAAATCGACGTCCTCGAGGCGATCGAATCCGTTTGTACTCGTTACCAGATCGACACCGGAAACATCGTGTTGATGGGTTTTTCCATGGGTGGCGCAGGCGTTTGGCATATCGGCGCTCACTATACGGACCGTTTTACTGCGGTTAGCCCTGGTGCCGGCTTTGCAGAAACGGCTCGCTACAACCGTTTTGCCGCGAATGCGTATCCAGTCTGGTACAGCCAAAAACTATGGACCACATACGACGTACCAAATTACGCGCGCAATTTCATGAACCTGCCGGTCGTCGCCTACAGCGGTGAACGTGACAAACAAATGCAAGCTGCGCGCGTCATGGAAACTGCGTTCGCAGACCATGGTCAGAAACTAACCCACTTCATCGGACCGAAGATGGGACACAACTACGATCCACACAGCCTGTCTGAAATCCTCCGACGTATGCAGCATGCCGTTGAAGCAACAGATCCTGCATCTCGTTCCTCGGTACATTTGCAGACGCGCACACTGCGATACAACCGTATGCACTCCGTCCAGATACTCGAAATGAAACGACATTGGGACGACACACGAGTAGACACCGACTGGCAACAGAATATTCTTACCGTCCAAACCAGGAACGTTGTCAGCTTAAGACTGGATCTGCGCGCCGCGTGTCGCCGTATTGTTATTGACAACCAAACAATCGCGCTCACGCCAAAGTCTGCTGGCAGCTTTATCCGGCTAACAAATCGCGATGGTTCCTGGCAACATCTCGATCATTGGAAACCTCTTGAAGAACTCACTTCGCAAGACGCTCTTCGAAAACGCCCCGGTTTACAGGGGCCGATCGATGACGCATTCCTCACACCATTTATCGTGGTCACACCCTCTCAACGATCAAAACATTCCCAGATTGACCGTTGGGTAAAGTTCGAGCTCAAGCATCTCTCCGAACGCTGGCGGGCATTGATGCGAGGTGAACTACCGGTGAAGCAAGATATTCACATTACGGCTGAAGACATTCGAACAAAGAACCTGATTCTCTGGGGTGACGTTCACTCCAATCAAATCATTGCAGATTTGACCAAGACACTTCCGATTGAATGGAACGAAAAAATACTCCGGGTTGGCGAGCAGGTGTATAGTGCTGCGCACCACATACCCGCGTTCATCTATCCCAACCCGAGAAATCCGGGCAAGTACGTGGTCTTCAACAGTGGGCTGACCTTTCGTGAAGGCCACGATCGGACCAATTCCTTGCAGAATCCAAAGCTCCCTGACTGGGCGGTCATTGACACATCACAAGCACCAGATGCGCTGATGCCCGGAAAAGTGGTACGAGCTGACTTTTTCGACGAATCATGGCAACTCATCACAAAATCAGCACAGCCTCATCGACTCAAGGTTCACGTCCCCAGTTCAATCGATGCAACGGAGCAACCCTGCTATGTCATACTTCCTCCGTCGTTTCGTCCAGGGGCAGCAGCAACTCCCCTACTGGTTTCTCTTCACAGTTGGAGCGCTGGCGTCGAGCAGCGTCGCGAAAACCTGGAACAGCAGGCGGCGGAGCGCGGTTGGATTTGCCTTTTGCCGCATTTTCGCGGCCCGAACAATCACCCGCATGCGTGCGGCTCAGAACGAGCGCAACAGGATATTCTAGATG
>JAKVBZ010000300.1 GCA_022448645.1 Pirellulaceae bacterium | reverse complement strand
TGTAGAGGCGGCAAGGCAAACGCAACCGGCGTTTGAAATGACCAGAACTGGCGTTGTTGCTGGGTTACCCCCTGCCCCTCCACGGCGTTCAAAGGCTCCTCGAAACGGTCTTTCGGAGCATTCGGCCAAGGCGCTCCAGCATCCACCCAGGCAGTTAGAGCGCGAATTTCGGCGGTGGGAATCTTCGACTTGGGAGGCATGTGCAGCTGATCAGCATGATTAATCGCCAGGATCAGCAGGCTCTGTGCCGCTACACCAGCAACGATGGCGGCGCCACGTTTGCCGCCTCTCAGCAGTCCTGCTCGCGAATCGACGCGCAAATCACTTTCCGCGATACCATCGCCATGACATTCATAACAATGTTGGACTAGCACTGGCCGCACACGTTTTTCGAAAAATGCCGAGCTCCCCGCATCCAAGTCGTCCGCAGCCAGGTTTGCCGCACCCACAAAAACAAGCGAACAGGAGAGAACCCAGTAGCACGACTTTTCAAACATCATTCTGCCCAATCTCGCGTTAATAACACGGCCCCGGTGTCTCTCGAGAAGCACAATCCACTCCATATACTATCGCTTTGACGCTGGGTCCCAGCAACAGCACCAAACTCACCGGCCACCCGGATCAAATGGCTTTTTATCAGGAAAGGGATGCCGCGCCTTCTAAATGTGACATCGACAAGTTCCCTGTGTGCCGTACCTGCAAGAATCAATCCAACGCGACACGCTGGCTTCCGCAACACTGGCTGATCGTTTGGCACACGCTATACGAAGCTTAGCAAAAACAGCGAACTGACAAAAAGTCGGTTAGTTGCTACGATAGCCGGTTTGAGAAACCCGGCATGGATGGTTGAAAAACACAGCCGGGAGTGGTGGTGAGTGACGGAGCATTCCCATGCAAAATACTGCAGCAGTAATCTTGGCGGGTGGTAGAGGTTCACGGCTGGACCCGCTTACCCGAGATCGGGCAAAACCGGCCGTCCCATTTGGCGGGACGTACCGAATCATCGACTTCACGCTATCCAACTGCATCAACAGTGGCATCCGCAAGATGCTGGTGTTAACGCAATACAAGGCGATGAGCCTGGATCGCCACATTAATCACGGCTGGCAATCCTATACTTCGCGCGAATTAGGCGAGTTTATTGACGTCGTACCGCCGCAACAACGAATCGATGAACACTGGTACCAGGGAACTGCTGACGCAGTTTATCAGAACATCTATACGCTCGAAAAAGAGCAGCCCGATTACGTGATTGTGCTCTCTGGCGATCACATCTACAAAATGAACTACCAACGCATGGTTGAATACCACCATGCCAACAATGCGGATTTGACGATTGGAGCTTTGCAGGTCAAGCAAGAAGCAGCTCGCCAATTCGGTGTTATCCAGGTAGACAGTAACCAACGCATCCTGGAATTCGAAGAAAAACCCGACCATCCCAAACTCATTCCGGGTGACAACGAACACGCACTGGCATCCATGGGAATCTATGTTTTCTCAGCTCGCTTTCTGTTTGAACAACTCTGCCGTGACGCTACTGAACGCACGAGTAGTCATGATTTCGGACGCGACATCATCCCGTCCATTATCCGGTCACGCCGAGTTTTTGCTTTCCCATTTCAAGACGAGAATCGCAAGCAGGACGCGTATTGGCGAGACGTCGGTACTGTCGACGCCTATTACGAAGCCAACATGGATCTAATCGCGATCGATCCACTCTTGAACATCTACCACGACCGCTGGCCTATCCGCACGCACCAGCCGATTCTGCCACCTCCCAAGTTTGTGTTTGGCAGCCGTGGGGAAGTAGACCGCTGTGGAATGGCAATCGACAGCATTGTCTGCCATGGAACGGTTGTCTCCGGAAGTACTGTGACCCGCAGCATCCTCGGTCCGCGCGTGCGGGTTAATAGTTTCTCTAACATCGAAGACTCGATTCTCTTCGAAGGTGTCGACATTGGACGCAGGGCCTCTGTGCGCAATGCCATCATCGACAAAGGTGTACGTATCCCCGCAGGCGTGGAAATCGGATTGGACATCGACCGTGATCGCCAAAGCGGATTTGCCATAAGTGACGAAGGAATTGTGGTAATTTCACGAACTGACAACGTCGAGGAAATGGTAAATAACACTCGGGCTGCTTGAATCTCGCAGGAGGATCAACGCAGAGCCCACAATCGCCGATAACTTATAATGAACGAGGTTGGTCCTGCCTCGACCAGGCAGATCTCATCCCATCGAGTATCTCCACCCTGTCTACTCGGCCTTCGGATGCCATGTCTCGCCGAACCATAACCAAATCCGTGCTGCTGATCGGCCTGTTGGTTCACCTGGGCTGCGCGCGCCAGCCTGAAATCGCGTCCAATGACCACACAGCTTCACACCAGCCAGAGTCGCAATCGCGGATACCGAGCAAGAACAAATCGCTTCAAATGTTGCGGCGTGGCAACACAACGAAGATCAATTGGTCGACGGCCCGA
>JAKVBZ010000030.1 GCA_022448645.1 Pirellulaceae bacterium | reverse complement strand
ACGATTCTTCTCGTCGATCGACACGGCCTGCTTGCTAATGGCCGTACTCACAGCGTCAGTTGCCTGATTGATACCCCGAGCCAACGCCATGGCATCAGCCCCAGCCGCAATCATCTTGAGACCTTCACGAAAGACCGCTTCCGCCAACACCGTGGCGGTGGTTGTTCCGTCACCCGCAACATCATTTGTTTTACTCGCGGCTTCCTTCACCAACTGAGCACCCAAATTCTCATTGGGATCATCCAAATCAATATCTTCGGCAACTGTCACGCCGTCCTTGGTGATCTTGGGAGACCCCCAACCTTTGTCGAGCACCGCGTTGCGACCACGCGGCCCCAATGTGCTTTTGACAGCTCGCGCCAGCTTGGATACGCCTGCCAACAACGGCTGACGCGCTTCGTCTTCAAATACCATCAGTTTCGCCACGTCGCATTCCTCCTAGATTTGAGGGACTCGCCTTCGGGACCTTCCTGTGGCTGATTGCCATCTACGGCCGGGAACCCAAAGCAACTGCAAGATTGATATATGGAATTCGCTTTTTTGGCAGTTAGCCTTCACAAGTACGGCGTATACTGCAAGCGCCGTGCCAAGAGCCACCCAGAGAGCACAAACCACGTAAATACAAGGATTTAGAGAAACATGTCGAGTAACAAACCTAAACGGTACCCATTGGTTACTTCATGAATGTGCCAATTTGGCAGACGGACGAATTCGGTCCGCCTCTAGCTGACTCCCTATAGGCTAACTGGGTATGATTAAAGTTGCCGACGGCGTGCAATGTTTTTCACTTATAATCGTTCGACCCGTGTCATGATTGTCCCCATTAATTGCCCACATTGCGGCCAGAGTTTGCCTTTACCAACCAAAATCAAGGGCCGGTTGGCTCGATGTCCCGTCTGCTGCGAGGTCTTCCACGTGCCTCGCATCTGGCTACCACTAAGCATGTTCACCCGCGATTCCAACGATTCGCGCCAAAAGTCCTGGTTTCGGGCAAATCTCCGCTTCCTTACCGCAGGAATCCTAGTCTGTGCCGGCTGCCTGATGATCGTCGTCACGGGGTTCCTAATGTCTCGCCAGGCAGCTGAAAAACGCAGCAGCCAAGCTCGATTCGAGGAAGCAAACCTCGTCGAAATCGACTCCGAAGCCCGCGCCTTAGCCAATGACTACATTCGCCGACGAGGCCTAGACCCATCGCACGATGGCACCCCCCCCAATTGGGGGAAACTTCCCGATGGACCTCGTCGACAACCACTCGCGAATTGGGCCGACCTGGTTGATTTAGTCGAACCTGCTGTGGTCCGCATTAATACCTTGCGTGGCAGCCGGAAGGGAACCGCCAGCGGCTTTGTGGTCCATTCCAGCGGCATCATCGTGACGAACTATCACGTCATCCAGGATGTCAAATTAGCCAACGTCGAATTTAACGATGGAAAAATGTCTTCGGTCAAAGCATATCTGTTGCTCGCTCCAGACAAGGACCTCGCCATATTGGAGCTATCGGCGCTTGCTGGCCCTCTACCTGCTTTACAACTTGCACCGGAGTCGCCCCGGAAGGGTGAAGAAGTTGCCGCTTTCGGAGCCCCCTTCCATTTCTCGTTTACGATGACGAAAGGAGTCGTCAGCGGCCTGCGAACCCCGCAAGAAATGCGTAACGCAGGCGTTCTCTCTAACGTCAATTGGATCCAAACAGACGCCTCTATCTCTGAAGGCAACAGCGGCGGACCACTCGTTAACATGCGAGGAGAAGTTGTCGGAGTCAATACAGTCACCGGTCAAGGCGACGCGCAAAATCTGAATTTCGCCATTGCTGTCGATGCAATCCGAGACGTATTGCGAGAAGCCAGCGTGACTCCCATGCCACTTGGTGAAAACGACTGAGCTACCTCCTATGGCGTAAAATCACTGGACTGATCCAATCCCACCGCAAAACCTGCCAACAAATCAGCAGCTCGATCGATATCCTGCAGCGAAATGGTCTCCACTGCACTGTGCATGTAACGGTTGGGAACCGCCACCAAGCCGGCAGCAACCCCAGCTCGACTGACTTGGATCGTATTGGAGTCATTCGGTTGCGCTCTACCACTGGCAGCCAACTGATACGGAATGTCGTCCGACTCGCATGTGGCCAGCAAATTTTCTACGACCACTGGGTTCATGTTCGGTCCGCGAAAGACAACCGGACCCCCTCCCAATCGAATCTCCCCTAACTGATTCTTGTCGACCGTCGGACAATCGGTGGCGTGAGTGACGTCCACTGCAATTCCCACATGAGGATCAATACCAAACGCACTCGTTTTTGCGCCACGCAATCCAATTTCTTCCTGAACCGTCGACACGGCATAGAGTGTGCATTGAAGCCCTTTTTGTTGAGCGCGCCGCAAGGCTTCGAGCACTACCCACAGCCCCGTCGCATCATCCATTCCCGGCGCATTGGCCAAATCATTGGCCATCTCCTGAAACCCCAGCTCCAACGTCACAGGATCTCCCACACGCACCCGTTGTTTGGCCTCAGCGCGATCGCGAGCCCCAATATCCAACCACAAGTCTTTGGCTTTGACGACTTGCTTGCGTTCCTCATCCGTCAATAGATGGATAGCTTTTCGAGCAATCACCGCAGGGACGGGGCCTTCACTGCTCCAGATAGTCATTCGCTGGCCAATCAGCTGTTGTGGGTCCCAGCCACCGATCGTTTGGGTGTAGATGAATCCATCTCCATCAATCTGAGTCACAATCAGACCGATTTGGTCGCAGTGACCAGCATACATGACTCGCAGTGGAGCACCTGGATTCGCACAGGCAATCACGTTGCCGTGCACATCCGTGGTAACTTCATCGGCAAACGATTCGGCGTATTCTCGCACCAAGTCCTGAACCGGCCGTTCATAGCCTGAAGGGCTAGGGGTTTCCAACAGTTGGATTAAAAGATTTCGTGCAGCAGATTCCATGATCGATCCCAGTTATCGTGAGACTCCTCGGCAGTGGTCTGATTGACGGCAGTGGTCTGATTGACGGCAGTGGTCTGATTGACGGTAGTGGCTTGCTTGACGACAGTGGCTTGCTTGACGACCGTCTAACGAACATCCTAACATATCGTGAATTGCTCTTCAGGCATACTTCTTTCCAGCTGGGGACAAATACCGGACAATTGGGTCTGCTGAGCAATCACCCTTATTGGCCTTTATTGTTATGAAAACATTGTCATGAAAACATTGAACGTCGGTCTGATTGGCCTCGGTACGGTCGGTTCGGGTGTCGCCCAGATACTCATTGAGCACAGCGACCGCGTGGCTCGACATGCAGGATGTCCATTACATCTAGCGCAAGTCGTCGTCAAGGACAAAAGCAAACCTCGCCAATGCGAACTTCCCGCAAGCATTGTCTCCGAAGATCTGAGCTCAATCGTAGACAATCCTGACATCGCGGTGGTCGCTCAGTTGATCGGAGGCCTTGAGCCAGCCCGCACGATCATGATGCAATTGTTAAAAGCTGGCAAAGATGTGGTCACCGCAAATAAAGCTTTACTGGCCGAACATGGGCCCGAATTGTTCGAACTGGCAAGGAAATTAGGACGATCCATCGCGTTCGAAGCCTCGGTGGCAGGCGGCATTCCTATTATCGCAAATATCAGTCAATGCCTTTCGGGGAATCAGATCCAATCGTTGAGCGGCATTCTTAACGGCACTAGCAATTTCATCGTTTCCCAGATGGAAGAGAAAGGCCAACTGTATGACAAGGCGGTAGCCGAAGCACAAGACAGAGGCTACGCCGAAGCCGATCCCACGATGGACGTTGATGGTACTGATGCGGTACAAAAATTGGCCATCTTGGCACATCTGGCTTTTGGAGCTCGCGTTGATTGGCGCGACATTCCACGTACTGGCATCCAATCGCTCGATTCAGTCGACATGCAGTTTGCATCGGAACTAGGTTATCGCATTAAGTTGCTGGCGATGGCAGAACTGACTCCTGAAGGGCTCGAACTGCACGCCTCTCCAACACTCGTACGTCGCGGGACCCCCTTGGGTGAAGTACGTGGAGCTTACAACGCGATTAGCGTCGTGGGAGATGCTGTGGGCGACGTGTTCTTCCATGGTTTAGGTGCAGGACAAATGCCGACCGCATCGGCCGTCATGGCCGACATGATCGATACGGCAGTGGGGCGCACGCGGTTGACCTTTCAAACTTTGGATCTATGGTCGCAGGAATCTTCTCGAGTCGAATTAAGTGATCCGGACCTAGTAGCTGCTCGCTACTACCTGCGGCTAGCTGTGGACGATGATCCCGGCGTACTGGCTGAAATTGCCGGATTACTCGCACAGCAAAATATCTCGATCGCCTCCGTGATCCAACATGAACCATCCACTGAATCCAAGTCCCCAGGAGTACCTTTGGTCATCATCACACATACGGCGACCGAAGGTGCCATGCGGTCCGCAGATCAATCCATTCAAAACTTGGACAGTGTCCGAGGTGAAATGATCAAGATGCGGATTCTGGACTGACACCCAAACTTGACCACTATGAAATACGCCATCATCATCCCCGACGGCTGTGCCGACGAACCCCAGGAATCGCTGGACGGGAAAACGCCTCTCCAAACAGCCAATGTCCCCGCCATGGATTCGGTGGCCCAACTCGGTATGGTCGGCCGAGCCAACAACGTACCGTCTCATCTTCCCGCAGGATCAGCAGTTGCCAACATGAGCCTGTTAGGCTACGACCCTGTCGCAAACTTCACCGGACGCGCACCATTAGAGGCCGCGGCGCAGGGCATTGAGCTGGGAGAAAACGATTGGGCAATTCGTTGCAACCTAGTAACCGTCGTCGATCAGGTCATGCGAGACTTCACTGCAGATCACATCACGAACGAAGAAGCCCAACAATTACTGACGGCCGCCCAAGAACAGCTGGTCGATCATCCCGCACTCAATTATCAGCCTGGCGTCAGCTACCGAAATCTGCTCATTTTTCGCGGAGAACAACAGGTAGCACCTTTTTCAACCGAGACCCTCACAACCCCGCCGCACGATCTGACGGACAAGCCTGTTGTGGATGACTTTCCTCGTGGCCCAGGAAGTGATTTGCTGAACGACCTGATGAGCCGTACTGTCGAATTATTTGCCAACCACCCGGTCAATCAAACACGTCGCAAGAATGATCGGCTGCCCGCCACCAATGTGTGGTTGTGGGGATTGGGACGCCAACCAGCCCTGGAATCTTTCCAAACTCGCTATGGCAAAACTGGCAAAATGATTACCGCCGTGGACCTGCTGCGAGGCCTAGCAAAATTGATCGGATGGGACCGGATTGAAGTGCCTGGTGCTACGGGATACACGGACACCGATTACGCCGCCAAGGGCCAATACGCGATCGACGCCCTACCCACTACCGACGTCATCTGTGTGCATGTGGAAGCTACCGATGAAGCATCCCACGAAGGCGACGTTCAAGCCAAGATTGCTGCCCTGGAAGCCATCGATCGCGAAATTGTGGCTCCGCTGCTGTCAGCCCTGCAGTCCCATGGTGAGTTCCGATTGCTGGTTTCACCTGACCATCCGACCCCACTCCGTACCAAAACACATAGCCACGGTTTTGTACCCTTTGCAATGGCCGGCACTGGAATCGCTGCAGACTCCTCCACCACGTATGACGAAGATGTAGCAGGTCACTCAGCAGCCAACTTCGTCGAAGGCTGGCAGCTGATGGATTTCTTTTTGAATGGCACAGCCTCCTAGAGCTACAATACAAACGTCTCATTACTTTTTCCAATCATTTTACCGTTGATGCATTATGTCTCTGATTGTGCAAAAGTTTGGCGGCACTAGCGTCGCGAACAGTGAAAAAATACTAGCCGCAGCCCGTCGAGCTGTGGCCGCTCACGAAGATGGAAACCGTGTTGTCATGGTCGTCAGCGCCATGGGAAAAAACACTGACTCGCTCATCGAATTGGCACGAGACATTAACCCTCAACCGCCAGCGCGCGAAATGGACATGCTGCTGTCCACCGGTGAACAGGTCAGTGTGGCGCTGATGGCAATGGCTATCCATGCTTTGGGACATCGAGCTGTTAGCCTAACCGGAGCCCAAATTGGTATTCGAACCGACAGCACTCACACCAAAGCACGCATTTCATCCATTTCGACAGAGCGAGTGCAACCACTCCTCGACAGCGGCAACATTGTGATTGCTGCAGGCTTTCAAGGGATCGACGAAGACTTCAACATTACGACCCTGGGACGCGGGGGAAGTGACACAACGGCCGTCGCCCTGGCAGCAGCACTCGGCGCTGACACCTGTGAGATTTATACCGATGTCGACGGTGTGTACACCACCGATCCGCGTAAGCTCAAGAAAAAGGCCCGTCGAGTCCGCCAAATCAGCTACGACGAAATGTTAGAGCTGGCCAGCCTCGGTGCTGGTGTGATGCACAGCCGGTCCATTGAATTTGCCAAGAAGTTCTCTGTACCGATTCACGTGCGAGGATCTTTCACAGAAGAACCTGGAACGATGATCGTCGCCGAAGCCGAATCCCCAGATCATGCCGTGGGAGGTGCCGCGATCACGATGGACGAAGCGCGCGTGACGGTAGCGGGGGTGCCCGACGTCCCTGGAACAAGCCTGCTCATTTTTTCGCGCATTGCCGATCAAAACATCAGTGTCGACATGATCGTCCAAAATGTGGGCGAACAAAACCTGGCCGATATTTCCTTTACAGTTCCGGGAGACGAATTGTCAGCGACCCTCAAGGTGGTTCAAGAAACTGCCAAAGAATTGGGCGCGAAAGCAGTCTCGTCGGATGAGGATGTAGCGAAGGTCTCGGTCGTCGGTCTGGGGATGGCTAAACAAACGGGCGTGGCTGATCGCATGTTTCGGGCTCTCTCCGAAGCAAACGTCAACATCCAAATGATTACCACCAGCGAAATCAAGATCTCCGTACTTGTCTCCAAGAACCAAGCGACCCAGGCGTTAGAAACGGTTCATCAAGCGTTCGAACTGGACCGCACACCCAAGAATTTCAATCCGCCGGTGAGTTCATCCTCACAGCAAACTGGCAGCGGATCGGACGTTGTCAACCGCCTTCAAGAAATAGGTATGGAAGGTCTGATCATTGATCACATTGTTCACGACGATTCTCAAGCTCGGGTAACCATCAACAACGTGCCTGACACCCCCGGCGTGGCTGCCAAAGTTTTCGAAGATGTGGCAGCTGCCGGTATCTTCGTTGACATGATCGTCCAAAGCGATGGGCACGATGGTCGAGCCGACCTGAGCTTTACCGTTCCTAAGAACAAATTAGAGGAAAGCCGACAAGTGGCGAATGGGCTGACGAACGAATTCCACTGTGGTCCCGTTACCAGCAGTCAAGATGTCTCCAAACTGTCCGTCTCAGGTATTGGGCTACGCAGTCATACTGGAGTTGCTATTCGCATGTTCCGCTCTCTATCCGAAGCAGGAATCAACATCGACATGGTGAACACCAGCGAAGTTCGCGTCAACGTCGTTGTGGACGGAGCCAAAGGCACAGCTGCTTTGAAGAACCTGAGAAAAGCGTTTGCCGATGTGATGGGCTAGTTTGCCTCAGACGCGATTCGGTCAATCATTTGCTCGACATCATCTATCAGATGAGTCAATCGGATTTGCCATAACGAACCCACCAGTCCAGTAGAATCAAACATGTCGGCTGGAAAACTGGCCAACAGAGACACGGCGATGGCCGAATTCAAATCCGCATTTGGACTGACGGTTTCTTTGGTACGCTGAAAAGCCGACCTTAACGAATCTAACATCAACGGCCAAGCCGTTGTGTCAGCATTCGCAGCTTGATCACGTCGTAAGTCCTTCGCAAAATCGTTGGCACGGTCTGCATCACACGCCAACCCTGCCAGATCCCCCAGTTGGCGTACCATCAGGCGGCCAATGAGCAAATCGGTCCAACGGTCGCATCGCTTGCGCAATTGATTCAGCCACTCTGCTTCTGTCGGATGCATCGCCATTGGATCGATCAACAATCGCAACACTCGGTGACGAATTTCAACATGGCTGATCAAAATGCTGCGAGCCATCGACTCTATCTCGCTGGAGTCGCGTCGAGCGTCATAAGCTACCGCAATGGCGGCCCAGACGCGCGTAATAATCTCGGCAGTAAAAATCTCCTCGAGTGTCGCTCGTATGTGAGTCCAGATAGAGTCGTGGGGCAATAGCGGCTGTACCTGACGCTCGGTAAACACGGTATAGCGGTGCAAACACTGCGACCAACGCTCCATGCGGCAGCGAGAGGAGTTCCAGTAATCTTGCAAACTGCGCTCGGTCAACCGAGCCTCACAACGAACGATAGATTCGCCGTGTGTCGCTAAGATTGCGGCCAATTCGACTAGTTCGCCAGATTGCATAGGTCTGTGTTATCTGCTTCAACGGTCCTAAAAAAATACCCACCAGCCGACAGAGCCCGAGGGGACGAAGGCTCTGTAACGACTGGTAGGCACTCGGATAAATAGCAAGCCGTGTGCCAAATCACCCAGGGATCAAGGAATTGTGATTTCCTCCGTTAAATCTCGAAAGGATGCCTCAAAAGACCGCTGGCTTCATCCTGGCCGATGTCGCAAAAATCAAACATCCGCCAGTGAAACGTTGCCGTAACACCATCCCCATCCGAAAGACATACGCTTTCGGGCGACCGTCACATCTTGTCGACGACGTCGATGCCCAATAGCGCCAAGCCTTGACGAAGCACACGGCCGGTCAGGTCGCAGAGAAGCAACCGACTTTGACGATCCTCTTCATTTCCCGCCTTGAGCACCGGACAAGCTTCGAAAAATGTCGCGAAACAATTCGCTAATTCAAAAAGGTAATTCGTGAGCAAATTAGGCCGATAATCGTCAGCCACCGACGCCACCGCATCAGGAAAACGCAACAACTCCAAACCCAAGCGTCGTTCGGCCGACTCGTGTAGACGCAGCGTCACCGACGATTGGCGAAGTGCATCCACATCGACTTCCCCTCTCGCAAAAATGCTTTGGGTTCTCGCGTAAGCGTATTGGCAATAGGTTGCCGTATTGCCACGTAGTGACAACATCTTGTCATAGCTAAACACATAATCGCTGGTCCGGTTGTGCGACAGGTCGGCGTACTTTAAAGCCCCCATCCCGACCACTTTGGCCACTTGTTGGCACTGCTGACCGTCTAACTCAGCCCCCAAATTGTTCTGTAGAACCACATCCAACGCCTTGCTTTCGGCCTCGTCCAACAATCCTTCCAACCCGACAGTATCACCCGATCGAGTCTTGAAGGGCTTACCATCAGAACCTAACACGGTCCCAAAGCTAATGTGCTGGAATTCCAAGCTGTCATGTCCCCACTGCCGAGCCGTCTCGAACAGCTTGTCAAAGTGTTCACCTTGTCGATGATCCACGACGTACAACATGGCATCCGGATTCCATGTTTCGCTGCGGAACGCTATCGTGGCCAAATCGGTGGTGGCATATAAAAATGCACCGTCTTGCTTACGAATGATCATAGGCGTGTCGAAGCCTTCGAGAAAAACGCACACCGCGCCGTCACTCACACGCGCCATGCCTCGCTCTTCAAAGTTGTCGACTACGGCGCCCAGGCGATCGTGATAAAAACTTTCACCCAGTTCATGATCGAACTGAATGTCCAAGCGTTTGTAAACGCGTTGGATGTCAGCTCGACAATGGGGCAGAAACTGCTCCCAAAGCTCACGATTCTCGTTGTCCCCTTCGTGCAATTTGGCAGTTTCTGCTAAAACGTTCCGAGCGATGTCCGCATGATCCTCAGCCAACGTGCCGATCTGGGGATCCGCCTCCACTTCCGAAACCAATGTTAAGATCGAGTCACGTCGTTCGATCAACCCGTCCAGCTTGTCCCGCAAAGAACGCAGCTGTTTTTTTGTGTGTTTGTTTGGTTTACCGCCTGCCGCAGTTTCCTGCTGACTCAACAGAGCCTGCTGCTTTTCGATCTCCTGCTTGATCCCCGACAAATCAGCACAACCTTCGTGAAAATCCATCAAACGACGCACCAGCCGATACAGTCGGCTCAGCTCGACAATCGGTTTCGCGGCATACGCCGTCTCGTCTCGAAAGTGCTTGTAGCCATAGATGATCATGCCGAACTGCGTACCCCAATCGCCCAAGTGATTGTCACTAATCACCCGATGCCCGAGGAACCGCAGTGTCCGACAGAGTGCATCCCCGATCACGGTAGAACGGATGTGACCCACATGCATCGGCTTAGCCACGTTGGGCGACGAAAAGTCCACGACATAAGTTCTTGGCTGGCTAATCTTCCTGATACCCAGCTCCGGATCATGCACCAGTTTCTGCAGCTGCTGCACCATCCAATCGTCATGCAACGAAACGTTGATAAAACCTGGACCAGCAACTTCAGGAGTTTGGCAGAGGTCATCGATTTCTAATTGTGAAATGATCCTTTGAGCAATCTCGCGTGGAGACTCCCCCAGGCGTTTCCCCAAAGGCATGGCACAGTTCGCCTGGTAATCACCAAACTTGGCGTCCTGGCTGGAAAGAATCATCTCCAAAAGCGGGTCGATGTCGTCGTTGTTGACAAGCGTAGCCAACGGGGCACTAAACCGACGTCGGATTTCGCGGAGCAAATACATAGAAAGACCTGGCCAACCTGGCCTGCATTTATTTAATTGAGGGACTGGCGCTCGACGTAGGTAGCTTCCGCCCACAGGCTTTCCAGATCGTAATACTCGCGTATCTCTTCGTCCAGAAGGTGCACCACGATTGTGCCGTAGTCCAACAGAATCCAACGACTGTCCTGATAACCTTCGATGCTCAGCCGACGATCCCCCATGTCATCTTCGAGCTTATGATCGATTTCTTCACTCATGGCGTGCATTTGGCGGCGGCTCGAACCGGTGGCGATCACGAAATAGTCAAACAGAGGCGACACTTTGCGCAGGTCAAGAATGACCACGTTGCGACCTTCGTTTTCTTCGGCCGTATCGGCAGCGGCGAGCGCCAGCTGAAGGCTACGCGATGCTTGTTGTGAAGTATCTGAGGCGCTTGTCACGTTCGGATTACCATAGGCGTTGGAAATGCGTCAGCAGCTACCTCCGCCATCACGTTCGCGGCCAAGTTGAGGGAATGAACCCCGGGCAACCTGGCAGCCCAACGGAGGTGCTGCAGGAGTCTCTTGATTGTACTCCAATCCGACACATGTGCCAGCCGACAGGTTCCGCCCGACAGGTTCCGCCCGACGTAGGGCCTAAAAGATGCCCATGGCCAACAGGCTGTAGCGAACGACCAAACCAGCAACCACGACGCTCACCATGCTCATCAGCTTGATGAGGATATTCAGGCTGGGACCACTGGTGTCTTTGAACGGATCTCCCACCGTATCACCGACTACACCCGCTTTGTGAGCTTCAGATCCCTTGCCACCATGATTTCCCGCCTCAATAAACTTCTTGGCATTATCCCAAGCCCCACCCGCATTGGCCATAAAAATGGCGACACAGAAACCACAGGTCAAGGTTCCGACGAGTAGTCCCAAGACGCCTCCCACACCCAACACCAAGCCAACGGCCACCGGAGTGATCAACCCCAACAGGGAGGGAATGACCATTTCCCGCTGAGCCGACTTGGTACTGATAGCCACGGGGGCGGCATAGTCCGGAATATCCTTGCCTTCCATGATACCTGGCTTTTCGCGGAACTGACGACGTACTTCCTCGACCATACCTTTGGCAGCGCGCCCCACAGCTTTCATGGTCATGGCACAGAATACAAACGTCGACATCGCTCCCAAAAAGAGCCCAACAAGAACCTTGGGATTCATCAGTGAAGCATCATAGTATTTGGTAAAATCGGGCAGAGTTGCTGCTTTGACACTAATCAACTCATCACCCGTTTCAGCAAACGCGATGTGTCCATGCCCTTCGGCGTGCACGATCATGTCCGCAGGAATCTCAACAGGGCCTTGCGAAAAATCAATGCCGTTCCATGCCTCAATGATCCGGCCGTCGCGCACATCATCGGGCATGGCCAAATACGTGTGCACTTCATCGCCATCTCTTTCGGCCACAAGTCCGGGAGACAACTTATAAAAGCTACCCTCTTCTAACTGTTCGTGGACCGATTCTCCCCACCGTTCGAAACCTACTCGAACTTCTTCGACATAGGCAGCCAGCAATGCCAAGGCAGTAAGTGCAGCAGATCCGATGGCGAATCCTTTGCCGGTAGCAGCTGTCGTATTACCTAAACTGTCAAGTGCATCGGTACGTTCGCGCACAATCGGGTCCAGACCAGACATCTCGGCATTACCGCCAGCGTTATCCGCAATCGGACCATAAGCATCTGTCGCCAGGGTAATACCCAGCGTAGAGAGCATACCCACGGCCGCGATGCCAACTCCGTACAAACCTAAAGCGAAATAGTTAATGTCAGAATACTGCCATCCGTTCGCAAAACCAAAAGCCAACAGCGTCGCCACACATACCGTGATCACGGGAACCCAAACGCTCATCATACCGTCAGCCACACCACCGATAATCAGCGTTGCTGGCCCTGTCACCGCCTGGTCAGCCAGTTTCTTGGTAGGTTCGAATTCATCACTGGTTGCATATTCCGTCCACTTTCCGATTAACCAACCCGCAGCCAATCCGATAATGATACTGAACGCTGCGCCTGGAATTGGGCCTATGAGTGTCCCGGCCGTCTTAGGCATGAGCCAAATAGTCAGTATGACAGCAGCAATGATGATCAAAAAGCACGAAAAATTGATACCCTTGGCCAAAGCGTGCAACAAGTTCTTTTGGGTCGCATCCTCTTTGGTGCGGACGAGGTAAATACCCACGATCGACAACAGAATACCAACGCCCGCTATGGCCATCGGCAAAAACAACGAGCGTAATTGCGCGTCATTCGCTTCCAACCCAGTACCATCCAATAACGTACTGGACGAGTAGGCAGCAACTCCCAGGGCAGCCGTGGCGAGGATGGAACCGCAGTACGACTCGTACAAGTCGGCACCCATGCCAGCAACGTCACCCACATTGTCGCCCACGTTGTCCGCAATCGTTGCTGGATTACGTGCATCGTCCTCAGGAATTCCCTGCTCTACTTTACCGACCAGGTCAGCTCCAACGTCTGCTGCTTTCGTAAAAATACCTCCGCCCACACGTGCAAAGAGCGCCTGGCTGCTGGCTCCCATACCAAAGCACAGCATGGTGACAGTGATGTCAACCAAATCCAAAACACTCTCAGGCATGATCATGGGCCAGATCCAATACAAGAATCCAAACCACAGCGTAATGTCTAGTAGTCCCAAACCAACAACAGTTAATCCCATGACCGCACCAGAGCGGAAGGCAACCTGCAATCCTTGATTCAAAGACTGGCTGGCACCTTGGGAAGTACGACTGCTGGCCCAAGTCGCCGTCTTCATCCCACACCAACCGGCCAAGCCGGAAAAAAATCCGCCGGTAAGAAAAGCAAACGGTACGAATCCACTTTGGACTTCCAAACCGAACGCAGCCACTGCCAGTAAAGCCACAATCACCACAAAGAACCCAGCCACGACAACATACTGCTGCCTCAAATAAGCATTGGCACCTTCACGCACGTAGCCGGCAATTTCGACCATGCGTTCGTTGCCGGCATCTGCAGCGATCATCGACTTGTAGAATAAAAAAGCTTGTACCAGGGCTACTATCGATGCACCAAAAGCGATCAACCAAATAGTGAAATACAAATCCATGGCTCGTTCTGGACCTCAAAACAGATTGGAGAAAACAAATGGTGAACTATACCGCCGAAGACTCACCCATAACTAACTTGCTCAACTCAACATGACAATCCGACTTTTGCGGATGCCGAACCTGGCCAAGCAAGAGAGTGCAGGACCAGTCACCAGTTTGAAGCTTCCTTTCGGAATACTCCCTTTCAAAGAATGCTTACCCACAGAGGGCCTCAACTGCCGCCCCCACAATGGTTTGTAAAGCGAGGGAGTGTAATTTGACACAGCAATGCTGTCAAGCTTAGTAATCTGGGATATCCCAGGCTATTTTGCCGATTGCCAAGCTGGACCAGAAAATCCTTGGAAAACTCACCCCCCTCGACTATTCTGGAATATGTAGTGGAGACGTCTAAGTTTTGGTGATTTGCCGCTCGATGAACACCGGCCTCTAGAGCCGGATGCTAACGGCCTATCCTAGAAAGTCACCAAATGGGCAAAACCTCGCGGAATATGGCCCTTCAGGGCTCTTTAGCAACGCAGAGAAAGGCACCTTCCATGCAACATTCGTGGCAAATCAACACTTTCTGGGCTGTGGCCCTAATGGTAAGCGTTTCTTTGGTCCCTCGTTGGGCATCGGCCGAGATTCGGGGACCAAAAAATTCAAATGCCTCCACCCGGCAAATTCGCAACCAAGCCGGTGATAAGATCGAAATGTTTGCGGCGATCGAGTCCGGGCATCTCGAAGTCAAGTTAATTCCAAAAGATTCCACTCAAGCCACCGTGCTGTTCACCAACAAGACGGACGCACCGATGAACATCAAACTGCCAGCCGCATTCGCCGGACTGCCAGTCCTGGCACAGAATTTCGGGGGTGGCGGAATGGGAAGAGGCGGCGGTGGCGGAATGGGAGGAGGCGGTAGCCAAGGAGTCGGTGGCGGAATGGGAGGCGGCGGTATGGGACGAGGCGGGGGCGGATTCGGCGGTGGTGGTGGATTCTTCAATGTTGCCCCCGGCAAGGTTGGCAAGATTAAGGTTCCACTCGTGTGCCTGGAACACGGAAAAGCCGAGCCACGCCCGCGTGTTCCCTATGTGATCAAACCACTAGAAAAAGTGACCGACAAACCAGAAGTCGTCGAACTGTGTACGATGTTGGGCCATCGGGAGATCGACCAACGAGCTGCCCAAGTCGCAGCTTGGCACTTGCAAAACGAGATGTCCTGGGAAGAGCTTGCGCACAAAGAAATTCGTCACCTGAATGGGACTCGCGAGCCCTATTTCACTAGCGACGAACTGTACCGCGCAGTCCAAGTCGTCCAGGTTTCACAACAGCGAGCCGAATCGCGTGAGCCTTCTGAGTCGCACCGCTACGACAGCCCTGGTCAAGCGGCGCGGCAACCCTAACCGGTTGTTTCAGTCCACGGCAGACAGGCTACTTCGTTAAAACCGATTTCTGTTTTGAAGTTGCGGTAGAATGTTTCTTCTCCGCTTCGCCCGTCTTCGGCTGCGGGGAAGCGGACACCGTTTTCGACGTCGATGGAACCTTGTCGCGGAACTCTCGCATTAGAGTTTCCTGTCGGTCCAACTCCTGTTCGCGTCGAACCAAACGAGCCGCCTGTTCTTCGATGTCCTGGTTCCGACGATGGAACCGCTCCTGCGAGTTGCGGCGGTGATCGTCCAAAGTCTGGTATTTGCTGTGTAAGTTGCTACTCAACGTCTCCAATTCGGATCTCTGCTGTGCCAGGTGAGCCGAGGCCAGCCGGTAATGGTCAGACAATTTACCACGCAGTTCCGCTAGTGCGCATGTCATCGCTGAAGGAGGCATGCGTCCCGAGAGACGCACCCATAATTCTTCCGTCGCCAACCGCATTTCCAACGTGTCCTTGTGCAGCTGGGTGACTTCGCAACGTAGATCATCCAAATCCGCTCGCCGCCGCTCTAACTGATCTGCTCGCTGATCAAGCTTGTCTTTTTTCTTCATCAGCTCGACCATCAACTTGTCGCGTCGCCCGTTAGCAAAGCTTTCCTGTTTCTTCCGTAGCGTACGGGAGATGGGACCTTCTTCGGCCAACTCAGCCTGAGAAGTCACGGGCAACTGACCATCCGGTGTTTGCCCCGCAGCTTTGTCTTGTTTCGAGGCTGACAGTTTGCTGTCCTGGAAGTTCGTTTTCGTCGATTCGGACGATGGGGACTTCGCTGTCGCTGACTCCTGGTGACAGCTGTGCAGTTTTTCCTTCTTGGCGGCGGAAGTAGATCCAGTTTTTTTGGCTGGGTCTGTCTTCGATAGCGAGAGTTCGCGTGCACGAACCGATGCTTCCCGCTGCGTCAGCGAACGCTCCATCTCTTCCAGCTGCTTTTCCCACTCAACCAATTGCATACGAGCCGTACGATGCTCGGTCTCCTGCGATGCCACATGAGCGTTCAGTCGCGATTCGCGATCGTCGAGATCTTTTTGCTGTCGCTGCAGATGTGTGGCCAACTGGTTGGCGTGATGTTGCAACTGCTCCATCACTCGCAAGCTGTTGTCAGATAGCGACGTAAATTCTTCGCATGGTTCAGGAGCTGTAAAAGCCGAGCCACTGGTCAAAGTTGACTGAAACCCATCCGTCCTTGTCTCCGTCGAAACCGGGACATGGGGCGGGTCCAATCGAGTCGTTTTACCCGTCAGAGTGTTTTTGTTTGCGTTTTCAGCCGTTGATCCGGCATCCAAACGAACCGCTTCCCTCGTAGCCATGTTTTTGGCATCCTTGCTTGGCACTGGCCCCCACTGATCCATAAAGCCTGCGCAACCGGCAAAGTTCATCCTGGGGCTTATCGGCAAACGGCTGCACTAAATCCACCAGGAACTGAAACTTTTTGGTCAATAGACCAACACCGCCAGCACTGACAGCAACGCGGACCAGCTGAGATGACATGGTGTCATCCTGAGCGAAACGAGGATCTTGAAGCGGGAAGCACACACGGGATTCGGGGGGGCACTGCGCCTCCTCAGAATGGCCATTCTCAGAATGACACTCGCTCGATGCTGGAATCCTTACGCTTTGACTTCGTCCAACGCCTGCTGGAGCCGAACCTTGGGTTGAGCACCCACAAACCGCTCAACCACTTCGCCTCCCTTGAAGATCATCAAAGTCGGAATGCTTTGCACCCCGTAGTTCTGTGCCGCACCAGGATTCTCGTCGATATTTACCTTGCCGATCTTCACGGTGCCAGCGTTCTCGCCTGCCAGTTCTTCAATCATCGGGGCGATCTGACGACATGGCCCACACCAGGGAGCCCAAAAATCGACCAATACCGGTTCGTTGGAGCTCAACACTTCGTTCGAAAAATTGTCGTCTGTGAATTCAGATAGGTCGGCCATGGTTGTACTCCCTTTGGCAGATTCGAATGCCTGCAAATGTCGCTTAAAATGAAATCAGCCTCGTTGGCCTGCAGCCGCAGACGAGGCTAACTCCAACAGATAAGATGATCCTAGCACCACGATTCCAGCGCCACCAATTGCTGGCAATGTGGTGCTCGCATCGTGACCAATCACTTCGAGTCAAAATTATACGAATCCACCGCATGCTGTCAACGAACCCGGAAATCCCATGAACGCTACGACCAGCCTCGGCTACCTCGTGAATCAAACGTCCGACGATAGCATTTCGTCGGCCATCACTTCGGTCAACCACGACGATTTTCCTGCTGGCGAAGTGCTGATCCGCGTCACGCACTCGTCACTCAATTACAAAGATGCTCTCGCAGCGAAAGGCCACCGAGGGGTAATCCGCTCACTGCCACACATCCCTGGCATCGATTCAGTCGGCCAAGTCGTTGCCAGTAAATCGCCTGCTTGGGAAGTCGGTGACGAAGTTCTGGTTACTGGATACGGACTTGGAAGTGAACGTTGGGGTGGCTGGTGCGAACATATCCGAGTGCCTGCTGATTGGGTGGTACGCCGCCCCCCAGAGCTTTCGGCTGTGGAAGCGATGACGTTGGGCACGGCTGGATTCACGGCAGCACAGAGCGTCAGCTCACTGCAACTTCACGGCATTGTTCCGGACAAAGGGCCGATCGTCGTGACCGGCGCATCAGGGGGCGTCGGCAGCCTAGCAGTCGCTATCCTGGCAAAGATTGGCTACCAAGTGACTGCCGTAACCGGCACTGCGGCAGCACACGACATGCTACGTGAGTTAGGCGCCGCTGAAATACTCGACCGAGCTGATGTCTCAGACGACAGTGGCAAACCGCTCTTGGATACTAAGTGGGCAGGTGCGGT
This sequence comes from Pirellulaceae bacterium, assembly GCA_022448645.1. The sequence continues at coordinate 35,355 of JAKVBZ010000030.1, read as the reverse complement.
CGATACCGTCGGTGGTAATACGTTGGCAACCATCGTCCGATCGATGCAACATCGCGGTTGCGTAACCGCCTGTGGCTTGGTGGGTGGACACGAACTAGCGTTGACCGTTTATCCATTTTTGCTGCGCGGTATCACCTTGGACGGAATCGATTCGGCCGCTTGTCCGATGCCTACACGATTAGACATCTGGAAATATTTAAACAGCGCGTGGAAACCTGACAAACTGGACAGTCTTCGCAGCGAGATCAGCTTGTATGAACTGGATGACTATGTGATTCGCATGCTGGCCGGAGAGACGACGGGCCGGATTGTGGTAAACCTAGGAACCAACTCATCCAGGATGCTGGAGGATTCTTCCGACGAATGACCTTTTAGGACGGAGGACCAAACCAGCTTTCGTCGTAGAGTCCATCCCTTCGGTGTTAGGTAGCGGAGTCGCGCGTCACCATATGACGCAAAAGTGAAAAACATCGTGCATGCGAACGACTCGAGAACTCATAAAAGCCCGTCTTCCTTGGCGCACCCGTCATCATGGAGCAGAACTAGGCTTCACTGTCGTCCACTTTCTGTGGCACCTTTTCAATGATTTCCAGCAGGACATGATCGGCGTCGATCCCTTCTGCCTGTGCCTCAAAGTTCAAGATGACGCGATGACGCATCGCCGGCAGATAGACTCGCCGCACATCTTCGAAGCTGACGTTGTAGCGTCCTTCCAACAACGCCCGTACTTTCGCGGCCAACGCCAACGTTTGTGCACCTCGAGGGCTGCTGCCCCAACGCAGATATTGGTTGGTAATGGGTAGTGCCAGGGGACCTTCAGGGTGTGTGGCGAGCGTCAGCCGCACGATGTAGTCTTGCACGTGCTGCGCCAGGATGACTTCACGAATCAAATTTTGCCATTGCCGAATCTCTTTCCCATCCATCACTTTCTCGGGCACAATCTCCACACCACGTGTGGTGCGATCGATGATCGTGCCAAGTTCTTCTCGACCAGAATAACCCACTAACAGCTTAAAGAAAAAACGATCGAGCTGGGCTTCCGGCAGCGGATAGGTGCCTTCCTGTTCAATCGGGTTTTGCGTGGCCAACACGAAGAACGGCTTTTCCAATTCGAAGCGTGTACCCGCAACGGTCACCGTACCCTCCTGCATTGTCTCTAACATTGCTGACTGAGTCTTGGGAGTGGCACGGTTGATTTCATCTGCCAGACAGATTTGTGTGAAGATAGGACCTTGCTGGAATTCAAAGACTCGTTTTCCGTCAGGTGTCTCCATGACCATGTTCGTTCCCAAGATGTCGGCTGGCATCAAGTCAGGCGTGAATTGGATTCGGTTAAATTTGAGATCGAGTGCCTGCGAGAGTGTTCTCACCAGCAATGTCTTTCCTAACCCTGGCACACCTTCCAGTAGCGCGTGCCCACCCACAAACATGCATGTCAGCACTCCGTGTACGATTTCGTCATGTCCCACGATAACGCGACCGATTTGTTCGCGCACCGCCGCGTACCGTTTGCGGAACAACTCAGCCTGCTGTTGCATTTTGGTGCCAACGCTCATAGGTCAATCTTTCTGATGCTGTTTCATAGCAAGGATGGTTTGCACTATTTATCTCGATCTTTCCAAACTTTCTTTTTCGCTTTCAGCAATCGTTCGGTATAGCTTTCTTCTTCGGTCTTTGAATCTGAGACACCCGCCGATTTCTGCCGTCGCTTTTGAGAATCGGGCACCGTGGCCGCTTTCGTCTCGAGAACGTCCACATCGAGCTGTTCCTCTGAGTCGGATTCGAACCGAGCGGCCACACGACGTTCCTCAATCTGCTGAGTCACTCCTTCTTTTCGACTCCGCAAACGTTCTAGACGCTCCACCAACACAGGTTCAGATTCTCGTCGCAACAACCGGTCTCGGGCAACCAACAACATCGGAAAAACCCAATAAAAATGCACGGTCACACGTCGAACAAAGACATCACCAAAGAATACACAACTGGCCCCCAATACCAACCAGGGCCAGATGTCACGGCTAGTCATGGCCTTGGCCAAATCATGTAGGAATGTGTCGGTTTGTAGCAGCTGAGGGATGCCGCTGGGCGAGAGCGGTCCGGCGATCACTTTACCGTCACCGCCATCTTGCGGCGTGCTGCGGACGAGTGATTCGATCAGTGCCAAATTCGATTCGCGATCACGAAACTCTGAAGAATACGATACATTCACACCCGTACGGAGCGTGATAGGTCTCGTATCTCCCTGGGCCGCGTTCAAATTGGGTGTCGTCAGTGTCAGGAAATAACTACCCGCCTCGTCGACATCGAATTCACCAATGTAGCGCCCTGCGGAAGTCTGTTCCAACTCGAAATCGAGCGATTCCATACCGGGATCGACCGCCGATCCGGTAATGTGCAGGTAGTTAAGCAACTCGTCGTCGTTTCCCAGCGCTGTGACCACCACCTTGACCTTGCCGTCTCTAACGTCCGTGGCCACAGTGAACTGTCCCTCTACCGCCACGGGCCTCATCGACCAGCGTACGATCTGGCTGTACAACTTGTCGTATTCCCAATCAATCCAATCTTTAGCCCATCGCTGGCCTGCATCGGTCGTGAGTGCCACGGTACGTCCCAATTCGTATGTCCAACTTGCCAATACCGTAGCATTTCGGCGTGTGGGCGGATCGTGCGCAATCATAGAAACTTCGACGAGCGGATTGTCCTTGACCGTGGTCAGCACAAATCCGTTGATGAAGCGGGGCATTTGCTGTATGTCTATCCCGCGCAACATTTCATGTGGATAAACCACCTCGACAGGGACCGGCTCCTCTTTGATCAAGGGTCGAGAAATCTTTCGTGCTTCGATTTGGTAAATGCGCGGTAGTGCTTTAGGATTGGTGACCGCGTAGTACTTGCCGCCGGTTTGTCTGGCAATTCGCTGCAGAGTCGTACTTCCAGCTGGTCCGTGCGTGCCAACGGCAACTGTCGACACTTTCACTTTTAACTTCTGCAGTTGTTTCATAGCTGCGCTAGAAGGCGGCGTCGGATCACCATCGCTGATAATGATCATGTGGCGGACTTCGACATCAGGAACTTTGGCAAATGCCGCCGCCGCCAAACGCATTCCTGGGTCGAAGTCGGGCATGTCACCAGGAGTCATACGGCTGAGCTGCGCCATCATGGCTTTGCGGTTGCCTCCCACCTTGACCAAACCGTCAGGCTGGTTCCACAACCAGTCATCTCCTTTGACTCCGTAATGGACCAAACCACAGTAATCTTGAGGTCCCAAAGTTTTGAGTGCCTCTTCGCCAATCCGTTTTTGCCAGTGATTTCCCTGCGCCATTTCCGATGCGTGCATCGTCATCACCAGGGCCCCTTGCGGAACCACTTTGGCATTGCGGATTTGGAAATCGACCGGCAGCGCTTTTTCTAACTCAGTATTTTGCCAGCCACCGGCTCCAAAACTGCGAGGACCTCCGATCATGACTAGTCCGGACCCCATGTTTTTCACATTGTGAACCAGCATTTCAATTTGAGCGTCCGAGAAATTGGTTACCGCTTCGGCACGCTCACCACTCGACCTGGGTACGTTGGCCAAAACAACCGTATCGTAGCGTTGCAGCTCAGCAAGGCTGGCGAAGAGCTCGTCACTGCCCATCACCGTCACTTCCAAATTCATGGCTTGAAGCCGTTCCACCATAAAATCGAATTCACCTGGATTCGCCCAATCTTCAATCAACAGGACGTGCCCTTGCCCTCGAATGTGTGTAAAAGCTGATGCGCGATTGTTCTGTAACATCAAGTCGTCTTCAGTGTTGTCCGGCACAAACTCCGCTTCATACGTGTAAAAATCGGGGCGATCAATTTGTTGAGGTAACGTCAGTACAGTTTTTCCCGGAGCAAGCTCCACCGCGGTTTCATTGGGTTCGAGATGCCTTCCCACCTTGCGGTAGAGGATCAGTTTGCCGGGGACATTCTTTTCCGAGTGGTTACTCAACACCATCCGCACATCAAATGGCTGACCATGGCGAACATCACTGGGAATAGTCACCTTTTCGACAGCCACTTCGCCCGTGTGTTCAATGTGTACGGGGACCACATAAATGCTCACGCCGCGTTCGGCAAGCACACTCGCCATTTCTCGAGCGTTTCCGATATTTTCATTCCCATCGGTAACGATCACGACTCTTTTCGCCGAGTCTTCGGGAAAGGTCGCCAAAGCAAGTTTCATGGCACCTTCAAGATTCGTGGCATCCTGGTGCAGCTCAAGCAAACTCTCAATACGGCCCGTCGTGGCCAGATCGTCGTCGAACGGTGGAACTTCAATTGCCGCCTGCCGTCCGAACGCGATGACACCCGCCATGTCTTCGCGACTGTCATTGCGGTGTTCTTGAACTTCCTTTTTCACGTAGTCCAGCATGGCTTGTCGTTGTTCTGCCGGAATACTCAATGACTGATCGAGCAGATAGATGACTGTCAGTTTGTCGCTTTTCCGCTCGTATTGGGTTTCGGCCAACGCTAATACGATCAGCAGTAACACCACGGTGCGAAACAACAGCGCAAACATGCGCCGTATAGGACCGAATCCCGACAGAGACTTGAAGCTGAATACCCAGAGCAGTGGCAAGAACACTAACAGCAGTAAATACCAGGGACTGTCAAATGCAATGTCAAAACCAAGCATTGCTCTCACCTGTTCCTGTCCGGTTGATCCACCAATTAATCGTGCGATTCAAGTCGTCATGGTACACACCGATTTTCCGTCGATCTCCCCGCCCATCGTATCACATCTTGACGCGTTGGACGCGATGATTCAACGTGTCCAACACACAGATTCGCCCCTGGGGATCGCGGGCCAAGGCCCAAGGACTGGAGACCTCGCCTGCGTCTCGACCCGGACGACCCCAGCATCCCAAACTCTTTCCGTCCAACCTAAACTTCTGGACTCGGTGGTTTCCGTATTCGCAAATGTACACGTGACCTTCGTGATCTAGCGCTAAATCGTAAGGATTCTCCAGATAACCTGGCGCTGCACCGTGCTCGCCCCAAATCCGCAACAACTTTGCTTCGTCTCCCGTAGCATCAAAAACTTGGATGCGGTGGTTACAGGCATCCACCACCCACAGATGATCGTGTTCATCAAGCGCCAAATTTTGAGGGCGACGAAACTTTCCTGGTTCGTGACCATGGCCTCCCCACTCAAACAGGAACCTGCCATCGACAGAGAACTTTTGAATCCTGTCGTATTCGCCGTACTCGGCAATGTAAAAATTACCTTGAGAATCCTGGACCGCGTCTGTAACGAAACCAAACTCACCAGGCCCCTGACCATGGGAACCGCCAATGGTTCTCCCTTCCAGCAACTCACCCTGCGGTGAGTAAACCAACATGCGAAAATAGTGAGTGTCGGCGACCAGCAAGTTGCCATCATTGTCAAAGGATAGCCCCGATGGCTTGCCGTTCTCATAGGCAGGAGTCTGCCATCCTCGCAGGTAGTTCCCTTCACCGTCAAACACTTGGATCCGAGCCGTCATGTCGACGACATAGTGATTTCCCGATGCGTCAATAGCCATCGCGCGCGGTTTCTGTAGGCGACCAGCTGAAATACCGCGACGTCCCCACACCAAATCGACTTGTCCAATCGAATCCGAATCTCCTCGGCATCCCAGGACCGTCAACAACAACACGAGGAAAGGATAGCTCAGATACCCCAAAGCGAACCTGGAACATGTCATTTTGAAGCCAATCTCGGGTCGCATGGTACACCGTAACGAAAGGATAGACCAAAGATTCAATCGGTTACCACAACTTGGTTTTCGCTGGACGCGTTCCCATCTTTTTTCTCGTCAAAGAAAAAACCGTGGGCATTCATCCGTCGCCATTTCTCCAGGATTCGAGTCTTTCCCGATGCCTATGAGCCTGGACGCGGCCATCGGATGGATGGTCACCACTTGCCGATCACCCTAACGACCGTTAGCATAACGGATTAGGGTAAACTGCGCCGAGGTACACTGTTGCATGTCTGCTGCCGTAATTGACGTCCGGTCTGCCGAAGACGTGCGAGATGTCGTTCATCGCACGGTCCAGGCGTTGGCTGAGGGACAGTTGGTCGCTTTCCCTACGGAAACGGTCTACGGTGTCGCTGCCAGCGCATTGGATGCGGATGCCGTCAAACGCCTGGCTGAGGTCAAAGGTCGTGCTGCCGACCATCCAATGGCATTGGCCGTTAAGAGTGCCGATGAGGCTTTTGACTACGTGCCGGACATTTCTCCCTTGGGACGTCGATTAGCTCGACGTTGCTGGCCTGGCCCCGTCACTCTAGTCTTGGGCAACAACCACCCCGACAGTCTGATTCAACGTCTTCCCAGCCAGGTTCACGAATTCATCATTCCACGAGGTACCTTGGGGCTGCGCGTTCCGGCCCATCCATTGATTCTGGACGTCCTACAACTGATGGCCGGACCATTGGCTTTGACAAGTGCCAACCTCACTGGTGAACCAGATGCCGTTTCCGCAGAGGACGTGATACAATCCTTGGGCGACCGTATCGACCTCATTTTGGATGACGGACGCAGCCAGTTTGCTCAGTCCTCTTCGGTCATTCTGGTCCATGACCGACAAGTCAACATGCTGCGCGAAGGAGTCGTCTCTGAAGCGGCGATCAAGCGACTGGCCAGATTTCTCGTACTGATGGTCTGTACCGGGAATACGTGCCGTAGCCCTATGGCGGAACTGCTGATGCGCCGCAGATTGGCCAACCATCTGGGCTGCCAAATTGATCAGTTGGACGAACAAGGAGTCCAAGTCATGTCGGCTGGGATCGCTGCCATGCCTGGAGGTCGCCCCAGCATCGAAGCCGTCAATGTGATGCTGGAGCGAGAACTAGATTTATCTCCACACTTGAGCCAACCTCTAAGTGCCCACTTGGTAGGCCACGCCGACTTAATCTTGACAATGACTCAGTCGCATCGTGACCTAGTCGTGAATCAGCTACCGGAAGCCGAAAACCGCGTACGTTTGCTGCGCGCCGATCAAGGTGATATCTCCGATCCGATCGGTGGCAGTATCGATGTCTATCGCCAATGTGCTGACCAAATCGATGCACAGATTGAGATCCAGATTCGACAGATGAATTTGGAATCTTTGATCGGTGAATTTCGCAGTCAGTGATGGAGAGACTACCATGCACATTTCCATTGCAAGTGATCATCGCGGATTAGATGTCAAAGAAGAAATCCGCAGACTCGTCGAAGGTATGGGACACAGCGTCAAGGATGAAGGAGCCTTTCATAGCGAAGAACGCGTCGATTACCCCGACTATGCAGCGGCCGTGGCAAAACAAGTGGCCAGCGGACAGGTTGACCGCGGCATTCTCATCTGTGCTACCGGGATCGGCATGTCAATCGCCGCTAACAAAGTGCCGGGGGCACGAGCTGCCAATTGTACCTGCACGGATTTCGCGGAATACTCCCGACGTCATAACAACGCCAATGTCCTCTGCTTATCCGCAGACTACCTGGACCGCGCGGCTCGTTCCGAGATCGTGGAATCGTGGCTGCAAACCGAATTCGAAGGTGGACGACACGCGGCACGAGTCCAAAAAATCCAACAGATTGAACAAGATCAAACATAGAACGGAATGCCTTTCCGTCTGCTGGCTGGCAATTCTCTCTGGCTAGCAATAAGAAGTGTGAATCCGCGGCTGTCAGGCTGTCCAGACACAACGTGTTGTGTCCTCTTGAGAGAATCGAAGTATCTCGAAAACGGTCATCCACACGAAATCCCTTCGGCTGCTGTGCTTCCTTAGAAAAAGAATACAACCGCTATGCGGGATACACACCTAATGGCTCGCAATATCGGACACCGTTCCTCGGCAGACCCAATGGCCCATGCCAATAGAATTTCGGGGTGGCTCAACTGCGAACCTTGAAGCAGAACATGTCCCAACTCAAACGAACGGACTATACAGTCCCGGATAAGGCCCCGGATAACTGCCATCGGAGCCACGCACGACTGGCGGTTCGGACTGCAGTGTGAACTTTTCGATTCCAGGACAGTAGTCCTTGCCGTCTTTCAATAATTCGTCCCATTGAAGGACAATACCCGAGTAACACGCTTCTCGGCCCAAAATCGAAGTGAAAGTACTTTTCGCACCGTATTCGCCTTCGTTGTACACCTCACCTCGCATCAAAGCTTCGATCAAATCATGCTGTTCCTGTTGGTGTCCCGATAACGGTGTACCGCCGAATTCCCAAGCCTTCGGTCCAAAGATACGACCGTTCGGGTTCGCCGTTCCTTTGGAACCATGCACGAATTCTGCTACGTTTTCCCAAGACCCAGGCGAATGTCGGCCTTGACTGAACATCTTCGTTCCGTCGGCAAACGTGAACTCACAAAACGTATGGTCAAAAATTTGGCTACGGGAACGATCGCCGCCCTCTCGCATGGCCCATCCCCCCATCCCGTTCGCTTCCACCGGATATTCTCCCTTGACCCAGCACCCCACGTCGAGATTGTGGATGTGTTGCTCACATATTTGGTCCCCACCAACCCAGACGAAGTGGTACCAGTTGTTGACCTGGAACTCCATCTCGCTTTGCCCTGGCTGCTTGTCTCGGTACCAGATCGAGCCACCGTTCCAGTAAACTCGCTGGGCAATGATATCGCCAATCGCACCGTCGTGAATTCGCTGAACCGTCTCAAAATACTGAGGCTCATGTCGCCGCTGCAAACCAATTGCCACCATCAGATTCTTCTTTTTGGATTGTTCCGTCGCCGCCAGGCAGCGCCGCACACCAGGGGCATCTACTGCGACTGGTTTTTCCATAAAGACGTGCTTGTCCTTCTCGATCGCATATTCGTATTGTTGAGGCTTAAAGCCGGGCGGCGTGGCGATCACGACCAAGTCGCAGTCCACGTCGATCGCTTTTTGGTACGCGTCCAACCCAACGAATATCCTCTCTTCTGGCACATCGACTTTGGCAGAATTCCTTTTACGAAGCTCTCCCAGTGTAGAATCCACCGATGACCGAAAAGCATCCGCCATCGAGACCAACCGCGTGTTGCCTTTGGTATTAAAAATCTGGCTAATTGCACCGCGACCCCGTGAACCACAGCCCACCAACGCTACACGAATGACATCGTCACCGGCCGCATGTACCGGAGGTACTAAGGAAGTCAACGCTGCACCTGCTGCGACTGCGGTTCCACTTTTTTGAAAGAATTCTCTTCGGCTTGGCGTGTTTGACTTGGGTGACGTTGATTGCTGGCTACTCATTTGAAATACCTCCTTTGACCGGAAATGCTTCGTGTTAATATAACAGAATCTGTTCGATCATTCCAAGTTGATGATTTGGTCAGTGCAGCGCGAGACGAACTGGCCAGACCTTCGAGACGGTTTTCGTTATTTTCCAATACAAAACTGGCTGAAAATCTTGTCCAAGATATCGTCGGTATACACTGCCCCGACTACCTCCCCCAAATCATCCAACACCGATCTAAGCTCCGCCGCGACTAGTTCTAGATCTTGGTGGGTACTAGCGACTTGTTGAGTTCTTTCCAGGCCTCGCTTGGCAGCTTCCAAACTGGACCAGCACCTGGCCGCTGTGCCCATCACGACGTCGTCTGGAGCGGCTGCCTGGGAAGCTAAAGCGTTTGCGATTGCTTGCCGCAAATCTTCCAGTCCAGCTCCCGTGAGGGCACTGGTTCGAATCGCTTCTGGTGGAGCGGTAGAAGAACTCGGTTGGTCTGTCTTCGTCACTACCAATATTCGGGACATGGTCTCGTCGCAGTCTTGCATGGCCAATTGCCATTCCTGTGACTTCGTCGAAGCGTCCATACACAATAATTGTAAATCTGCCAGGCGATGTTGTTCGGCACTCACCCGCTGCGCGAGCTCATCGATCGGATCTTGCCGCCCCACCGAGCCCAATCCGGCAGTGTCAATGAATTCGCACAACTCACCTCCAACGTTGACGTGACGTGAGACATAGTCCCGGGTAGTACCTGGCACATCCGACACGAGTGCCACCTGGTCACCAGCTAACGAGTTCAGCAGACTACTCTTACCCACGTTGGGCGCTCCTACAAGCACGACTCGAGCGCCACGTCGAGTGTGATCTCTCACCTGCATTTGTTGCAACACCTGACAAACCTGGTTCCGCGCCAAGACAAGTTGATTCTCCAGCTGTGCATGATTGATCGTATCAATGTCTTCATGAGCAAAATCAAGGCTTGCTTCGACATGGGCCAGCAGTGAAAGTAGATCATCGCGTAGCTTTTGGAGAGGGTGTGCAAGACCTCCCGCCAACTGACGTAGGGCAACATCAAGTTGCCGTTGGCTTTTGGCATCAATCACCCCTAGCACCGCCTCGGCTTGTGTCAAATCCAAACGGCCAGCAAGAAAGGCTCGTTGTGTAAACTCGCCAGGTTTCGCCTGCCGAACTGATGCGCGGCACAAAGTTCGCAGGCATGCTGACAAGACCGGTGGCGAGCCAACCGTATGGAGCTCAGCCAGAACTTGCCGGGTAAAACTACGGGCATCTGGCCACAGATAGAGATCACAAGGAACCTTCGATTCGTCGCCGCGCCAACGAAATTGACCGGCCAAGACCGTCGGATTTCGAATGTCTGACAATGGCCGTGGATCTTCAGAAACGAAAAGTGGTTCCAGGGAGCTTACCACCGACGGACCACTGAGACGCAAGATGCCTCGATAAGCACCGCCTGTCGCCGAGGCAACCGCAGCAATCGTGTCGTCAGTCGAATAGTAGCTGGGGCCCAACATCTTCTTCTTTGTAGCGAAACGGCGCGAGCCGTCCAGCATGAGACCATGCAATTCGCTATAAAATGGGGCAGCTCGCGTTAAAAATACCCTGGGACACAGAACACGGCTACGAACCCCAAGCGATTGGAACAACGCTTGCAAACGAATACCGTTCTCAAACGTACGTAACCCGGTTCACAACCTATCGTCTTCCTTTGGCTTTTTTCTTTTTCTTCGAAGACGTCGCCTTGGCCGAGCCGTTCGAGCTGCTGCCTTTGGAGGGCCGAATCTCTCCTGCTGGAGAGCCACCATCGGACGATTTGGGCTGAGACTTGGGAAGCAATAAACGTTCGGCCACGCCCCAGGCACTGGAGGAAATGATGTAGATGCACAGACCGGCAGCCACCTTGAAGAAAATGAAGCCCATGAACACCATCATAAATTTCATCATCTGGTGTTGCATACGGGTCTGATCGTCCGTGGGCGGAGGAGTGAATAGTTTCTGATGGACGATGAAGAAAGCGATCGTCACTAAGGGCAAAACGTTGAAATAGGGGCCCAAAAATCCGTTGGGCGCTCCCAAGGCTGTGGGCAATAAGTCGCCCCAGAAAAAGAGTCGATCGGGAGCAGCCAGGTTTTCACACCAAGGTAATCCTGGAACCATCGACGCCCCACGCAACTCAATGTCCACACTCAATGCACGGTACAGGCCAATAAAAATCGGCAGCTGGAAAAACATCGGTAAGCAACCGCTCAACGGATTGTAATGATGCTTCTTGAACAGATCCTGTTGAGCCTTCGCTTTTTTCTCCATGTCGTTTTTGTATTGCTCCGCGATCTTTTTCATCTCCGGAGCCAACTCCTGCATCTTGGCAGCCATTTGGGCCTGTTTTCGACCGAGCGGGAACATGCAGCCCCGCACCAGGACCGTTAGCAGCACAATCGACAATGCATAGCTTCCCGAAATCGCACCGCCAAATGTGGTTAACCAGTAGAAACCATGCAGGATGGACCCCATCAGCTGAGCCACCACCTTGAACCAGCCATAAACGATGATGTCTTCCAATCCATAACCGGCCAACACTTGCGGATCTTTGGGGCCCGCGAAAATCATAAAGTTTTGCTTGAGCGTTTCTTGCGGTTGGATCGTGGTCGCACGGCTAATGAGTCGAAAAGAGACATTGGTCAAATTGAGCTTCTTCTTTTCAATTTCGCCCACCGGCATCGCGATAGCGGCTGATAGCTTTAAAGGCCGTGACTGCTCGTCCGGATCAGGTGTCAGCACCGCCGCGAAATACTGCGTGTCAACACCCGCGTATTCAAAGTCAGCCGGCGATGACTCATTCATCTGCGTGAAGGGGTTTTGCCGGTTCTTTTGAGCGTGCTTGGAAACGTCGGTACAGCCGATTAACTTATGTCCTTGCGATGTTCGCCAAATGACATCACGGGCGCCTGCACGATGCCACATCTGCGGATGAACTTTGTAGAGATACCACCAGCCTTCTGTCGGCAAGCCAGTAGGACCGTCCAAACGGTACGCCAGATCGCGTGGTTGGTCACTCAGATTGTGAAACTCCAACTCCATCTTCAAATGGTAGCCTCTCGTGAACGAGGCTTTTTCGGATGAGGACGGCTCTTCAATAGGAGCCAAGCGATATCTTCTCACAACACGCAGGGCACCAGTCTCTCCGATCTCAGCGAGTTGGCCGGTGTTCAAATCCATGGTGAATTCGACAATCTGTTCACCACCTCTGGTTTGAGGCCGTTGTGTGATCCGCCAGTTTGAATGACGTAAAGAAGGCAAAGCGTCGATCTTCGGCTTCCCCGTTTTAATGGCAGCAGAACCGAGCTTTTCCAGTTCCAGATGAAACGAAGCAACACCTGTGGATTCACCGTGTTGCATTTCCTCGTCTTGAGTTTGGCTCCAATTCCCGTCTTCCACGTGGACAATCTTCAGACGGGGACGTTCCAACTCAACGTCGAATGCCAACTCCGTAGCCGCGCCGTCCACATCACGTTCGACGGTGACACGAATCACCGTGTCTGGCTGCGTGTGCCCCATCGCATCCCGATAGGATTCTTTGTCTATGACTTCCTGTTCGTCGATCGCCAAGATCAAGTCACCAGCCTGCAATCCTGGCTGAGCCTCACCTGACACCAACTTGGCTTTCGCCGCCGGAGTCCCTGGCCCCACCACATCCAGGCGCACCCCGGAACGTCCCTCCACATCGGAAACAATCTCCGGCCCCAGATAACCACTTATGATGTGCCCGAAACGTTGCCGATTCTCGACCGTTCCCAGATCAGGATATTTGGCATTGTTGATCTCAATTTGTGCCAGTGAAGCTCCCCGATTACTGACCACCACCAACAACCCGTATGGATCTTCAGGATCCGCCGAACCCAAAACCACATATTCCAAGGGTTCGGGAGTGGCGACAGGGCTTTTTCCGTCGCTATCAGAATCGTCGCCTTCAGAATCGACTGCCGTCGTCGCAGTGACCGTATCACCCGCAGGCGTTCCGGCCAGATCGTCCGCTACCTTCTCGGCTTGCTCGCCTCCAGCAGCCAGCTCGGCACCATCGTCCACCTCCTGCTGGGCTACTGGTTCCTGAGGCGGTGGAGCCAACAACATCGTCAACTGGGCATAGCCAAAGATGGCCAAAAACGTCAGGGCAAAAAACAGCAGGTATCTTTTTTCCACGTCTATTCCTGTCTGATGTACCTTTCGGTCCTTAAGTTCATTCGGACAACATCGCCGACTATTGCCCCAGTTTCAAGCGATCACCCAGGAAATTATCGAGTTCTGCGACAGCAAAAATCTTTTCTGCTGTTTTCACACACGGATACTCCACTCGGCGATAATTGACGGTATTGCCATCCAGAACAACGTAGCAAGACCTCGCATCTCCGTCACGTGGCTGGCCCACACTCCCCACGTTAATCAGGGCTTTTTCATGACCCAGCGTATAGGTGTATCCCAACTTTTCGGGCGAGCTAAAACTACGTTCTTGATGAAACACACCAGGAATGTGGGTGTGCCCGACGAAGCAGGTTCCCTGGATCATGCTGAATAGTTTCTCGAACTTCTTTGCGTTGTGAATATCCTCAGGGAATACGTATTCATTCAACGGATTCCTGGGAGAACCGTGTACGAATAACAACTGATCCTCACGATAGTTGCGCGGCAGTTCCGCCAAAAAATCCCAACGTTTTACCGCCTGAGCATCGCCATCCCCCGTCTCCAATTGGTCGCGAGTCCAAAAAATGGCTCGTTCGGCCCCACTGCTAAACCCTTCTGGATCAAACAAAGCACCTTGGTCGTGATTGCCCAAGACACAAACTTTGGTTTGCATCACCAAGTCGATGCACTCACGAGGGTTCGGACCGTAGCCTACCACGTCCCCCAAGCAAAAGATCTCGTCGATCCCTTGTGACTGAATGTCGGCCAACACAGCCTCGAGGCCTTCGAGGTTGCTATGAATGTCACTGATGATTGCTCGCTTCACGGAACGGCACCTTCGCGCCGATCCGACCGTTACTTACGTCGGCCTTAGGAATCCACGCGCACCAGTTTCGGGCGCATCAAGAAAACTAACAATGGATAACAAACCAGCTAGGCGGGAGGAGGCGCGTACCCCAGCAGTCTAGATCCGCTATTTGGAATGGTCAAGTGCAGAATGAATCCAGCAAGCCCACGACAGGAATCTGAAAGGTCAATTTCACAACCAGATCAGCGGCATGCAGCTAACGCTCAATGCCACTCACTTGGTCATTCAACGCGAGGATCATCTGACCAAGCAACGCAAACCGGGTCGATTTTTGTAGAGTTTTGGCGCTTCATGCCAGACGGCTTGCGCCGTTAGGCTACAAAGTCATAAGAGCATCAAGCTAACGCCCTTCACGAATCCGATCACCGAGCATGTTATCTAACTCGGGATTCTCATAGATCTTGGCCGCCGTCGTATCGACTCCATAGCCCACGCGCCGAAACGTCAATTGGTCATCCGTCAGCACGACGTAACACGAACGCGGATCGCCATCTCGTGGCTGACCGACCGATCCTACATTCACCATGATCTTGTTGTCGTCCAATGTGTACTCGTATCCGCATTCGTCAGGTGAGAGAAAATCTCGGTTCTGCGAAAAAACGCCAGGAATATGCGTATGCCCTTGAAAGCAGTATTTTTCAAACCGATCGAATAGGCTGTCGATTTTCCGATGATTATAAACATCTTCCGGAAACACGTACTCGTTGGTGGGATCTCTGGGCGATCCATGCACAAACAGAAAGCTCCCCTCGGACCTAGAACGAGGCATCTCTCCTAAATAGTCCCAGCGTTGACTGTTCTCCGCCGGATTGCCTCGACGAGCTTCTAGCTCTTCACGAGTCCAATAAATGGCCCGCAGCGCAACAGGATTGAATCCGTCGGGGTCAAAGATGGCGGCCTGGTCATGGTTCCCTAAGATCGACACAGACAAATTCCTGCACAAGTCGATACACTCGCGCGGATTGGGACCGTAACCCACCACATCACCCAAACAATAGATCTCGTCAATCCCGAGCTGTTGGATGTCTTCCAGGACAGCCATTAATGCTTCCTGGTTGCTGTGAATGTCACTAATCAGAGCTCGCTTCACACCAGTTCACTTTCGCACGTTTTTGCCCACTTTACACAACGCACCATTGTGCGCTGTCAAATGCTTTCGTTAAATGTACCCATCCAATCATGCGCCACGCAATTGCCCCACGCCGAGTTTCCGGGTCACGAACATCGCGAAACGGTGCGGATGGCTGACAACCAATCTGTTAGCTGGGGGCTTGTGATCTACATTATTCTCACCAGTCAAGCTGATTTGTCCAGTCATACTAACTATACCGGATTGTGGAGTTTGTGGTTGTGAAACTGATTGCACTCGAAACCAGCTCGCGTTGGGGATCCATCGCTTTGCTCGAAAATGGTGCTCTACTGCACCAATTGCCGCTGCAGGCACCTCAAAGGACAGCCACCACATTGGCACCTGGTATTCGTGAATGCCTGGACCAAGTGGGTTGGCAAGGAACCGATTTGGAGGCCATTGCCGTCACCCTGGGTCCAGGTTCCTTTACCGGCCTACGCCTTGGTGTAACGACCGCCAAAACACTTGCTTATGTTTGGCAGATTCGCTTGGTGGGAGTCAACACTTTGGAGGTCATTGCTGCGCAAACCCCCGAGGACACCCTGCTTGTCGTACCAGCCATCGATGCCTACCGACAACAAACCTTTACTGCCGTCTATGAACGAAACTCACTTGGCAATTGCCAGGAAAAAGTACCCGCATGCGTTATCGAGGATGCCAACTGGCCCACCTGGTTGCCGCCCGGAGCAACGCTCAGTGGCAGTGGCCTCGAAAAATTTTCCCCGGAGCAACTACAAGCATTTTCAATCGCGAACTCGGAACTTTGGCAACCACAAGCCACAACCGTCGGCCAATTAGCTCATGCGCAACTACTCGCCGGACGCCAAGATGACTTGTGGCAAGTGGTGCCACAGTACTATCGTCAAAGTGCGGCGGAAGAGAAACGTAATCAAGCGGAATGAACAGGACTAGGGATCGAGGCTAGCGCGGACGACTCACAGGAAGACCGTTCGTGGCGTCTCAAGGCAGAATCTACCCCTTCGCCAACTCGGCAAGCGCTTCTCGCGCTACCGTTACCGTGGCAGCAATGTCGGCTTCCGTATGGGCAACCGATACGAACAATGCTTCAAATTGGCTACACGGCAAATAGACACCTCGATCCATCATCGCCCAGAAATATTTGGCAAATTGATCGGTTGCTGATCGGCTAGCGACACTCCAGTCCGTGACTCTGTCCGGATTGAAGAACAATGTCAGCATACTCCCTGCGCGGGCCACCGTGTGCGGGATATCCATAGCACTGGCTGCTTCCTCCAGTCCCACCGCCAATTGATTAGCCAGGGTTTCCAATCGCGGATAAGGATCTTCGTCACGAAGCGTCTCTAACGTCGCGATGCCCGCGGCCGTGGCGATCGGATTGCCGCTCAACGTACCAGCTTGGAATACCTTCCCGACTGGCAAAATGTGGTCCATGATGTCCGCACGACCACCATACGCCCCAATGGGTAAGCCACCGCCCACAATTTTGCCTAACGTTGTCAGATCTGGAGTAACCCCGATCATCGATTGGGCTCCTCCATAGGCGACTCGGAATCCTGTCATGACTTCGTCGAAGATCAAGACCGCACCGGACTTTTCGGTCAAATCACGCAGCACTTGCAGGAACTCTGACGAAGCCGGGACACAGCCCATATTGCCCACAACCGGTTCCAAGATAACAGCCGCAATGCGACCTGCATGTTCGGCAAACGCCTGCTCGGAAGCGACCACATCGTTGTATGGCAAAACCAAGGTATCTTGGCTTGTACCCGAGGTGACACCCGGCGAGTCAGGCACGGCCAAGGTCGCTGCCGAGCTGCCAGCTGCCACCAATAGGCTGTCCACATGGCCATGATAGTTCCCGGCAAATTTGACGACCACGTCTTTGCCAGTAAAGCCTCGAGCCAACCGGATGGCGCTCATGGTGGCCTCGGTACCCGAATTCACTAAGCGGACTTTTTCCACGGATGGAACGGCTTGCACAATGAGTTCTGCCAGCCGGTTTTCTGCCTCCGTGGGCGCACCAAAACTGCTCCCACGTAAAACAGCATCCTGAATCTTCTGAGTCACTTGAGGGTGCACATGGCCGAGAATCATGGGTCCCCAGGAACCGACATAGTCGATATAGCGCTGGCCATCCACATCAAACAGATAGGCGCCTTTCCCTCGTTCTATGACTACCGGAGACCCACCCACGGCACCGAACGCTCGTGCCGGACTGTTCACACCTCCCGGAATCCAACGCTGCGCCTGATCGAAAGCAGCACGACTTTTCTCTCGACTTAGAGAACTCAAGGGGAATCAATGCCTCGTTATTCGGAAAGCCACCGTGCAACCTCGGCAGCCCAATAGGTAAGAATCATCGTGGCACCGGCTCGGCGCATGGCCGTCAAGGATTCTAGCACGATGGAACGCTCATCGATCCAGCCCTGTGCGGCGGCGGCTTTCACCATGCTATACTCACCAGAAACGTTGTAAGCTGCCAAAGGTACCCCCGGAAAATGCTCCTGTACAGCACGTAGGATATCCAGATAAGCCATCGCCGGTTTCACCATAATGATGTCAGCGCCTTCACGCAAATCCAAAGCCACTTCGCGGAGCGCCTGCCCTGGGTCTGCCGCTGGATCCATCTGGTAAGTTCGCCGGTCACCAAACTGGGGTGTACTTTCTGCCGCATCCCGAAACGGACCATAAAAGGAACTGGCATATTTGGCTGCGTAACTCATCATTGGGACATGCGTCATTCCGTGCTCATCCAAAGATTTACGGATAGCACCCACCATGCCATCCATCATGCCACTCGGTGCAACCATATCTGCACCAGCTTCGACGTGGCTAACAGCCTGTCGACCTAACAACTCCAAAGTCGCATCGTTATCGACATCGGCTTGACCGGTCCGGTCCGTGATGATCCCACAGTGGCCATGATCCGTGTACTCACACATACAGACATCCGTGATCACGAGCGCGTCGGGCGCCGCATCTCGCACGACTGACACTGCCTGTTGTATAATGCCTGCCGTATCCAAAGAATCACTACCTGTGGCATCCTTTGTCTCAGGAATGCCAAACAAGATGAAACCGCCCACTCCAAGTTGGGCCGCCGCATGGACCGTGTCTCCCAACAGGTCGGGAGAGAGCTGGAATTGACCTGGCATCGAAGCGATTTCGCGCCGGATTCCACTCCCATGATGGACAAACAGAGGCAACACCAGGTTGTCTGGTGACAACCGAATCGCCTGCGTCATGGCGCGCATGGCCGGGTGATACCTCAAACGACGCATCCGCGAGACAGGAAAGCTAGAGTCGGCAAACATAACTCTGTTATAGTTGAGGCAACCGTCATAAAAAACCGGGTACGTTCTGCACAATGACTGAAAATCAATGGATCCAACTGCTAAGCACTGAAAACCAAGCCCGCAGGCTGGCGGAATACGGGCTAAGATTCTTGCAACAAGACGAAGGCCAGCCCGCTGCGACGGTATATGACAAAGTCGAACAATTTCACCGCGACAGTGTCGCTTGCGCTGTATCGGCCTTAGCGCTACGGGCAAACGCCCCCCGCGTGCTACGTGAGGAGGCACTGCGATATGCAGGCAAAGGAGACCCCCAGGGCGTACCGTGTTTCGGTTCCAAGCTGCCAGTTCCTCCGGAAAAGGCTGTCGTCGCCAACTGTTCGGCCGTGCGAGAATGGGATTCCAACGGGACCAATTTTGGCTACAACCCCAGAACGGGTGACGTGCGTGGCGAGTTTGGGCACAACGACTATTACCCCGTCGCTGTCGCTGCCGCACAGCTAGCCGGCTGGAATGGCCTTCGTACGTTGAAAGCCATGATCTGCCTGGACGAAATCCGAGGCCGACTGGCAGAAGTCTTTGCGTTACGAGACCACAAGATTGACCATGTGGTCCATGGCGCCATCGCCTCGACAGTGGTTTACGGTGCCGTTTTGGGGGCGACCGTGGACGAAATCGAAGCGGCCATTGGGATGCTCGTCGCCCACTATGTTCCCTTTCGCGCGATCCGGGCCGGTACACAACTTTCCGATTCCAAAGGTGCCTCGGCCGCTCTGTCTGCCGAAGCGGCCGTGTTGAGTATGCAACGAGCCATGCAGGGCTTTGTGGGACCACGTGATATTTTCCGTAACCCCCAAGCAATTTTCTGCCTATTCGAACCACCTCAACAACCAGATAGCAGCCCATTTGACCTATCCTTAGCAATCCGTGGCGACGATTTTGCCGTGATGGGCATGCATTTCAAAATCGGATTGTACGAACACCAGTCGGCCGGTGCGTTGCAAGCCTTGATCGAGCTCCTCACAGCGAATCCAGCCTTGCTGGAGACAGTCGAAGACTGGCAGCGCATACAGGTCTCGTTATACGAACCGGCCTGCAGCATCATTGCAGATCCGGCAAAACAAGATCCCCAGACCAGGCAAAGTGCTGATCATTCCATGGTTTACATCCTGTCGACCACCCTGCGGAAAGCGTTGGAAAGCGGCTGTACCGATTGGGCTAACTTGATGCTGATGCCCGAAGATTATGATCGTTCCAGCCTAATGAATCCGCTTACACGACGAATCATGCAACTCATACAGATCGTGCATGGTGGCCCCGAATTCGACGCAAGGTATCCGGATGGGATCCCTTCCAAGTTGGACATCGAGCACAAAACTCTGGGCCCAGTTTCTAGTCAACTCGTCATGTACCCCGAAGGTCACGCGCGCAATACGAGTGGTCGACTGGACGAGCTGTTACAGCTGAAGTTTCGAAAGTTGGCTGCTCACGGAGTTGCTAACGTCGATGAACTGTACGATTCGCTCACGGGGCTGCAAGATGCTACGGCCTCGGACATTCGTGCGCTATACGATTTCGAGATTACCGAACATCCGAAACCTGTGACTGATTGAGACCTGTAGACACCATGCAAGGCCTGCTCGTTGTGAACAAACCCGGGGGCGTTACTTCACGAGACGTCGTCAATCGTGTCCAACGTCTCGTACGCCCCACGAAAGTGGGACATGCCGGAACTCTGGATCCACTGGCTACCGGAATTCTGGTTCTCTGTCTCGGCTCGGCGACCAGACTGACCGAATTCATTCAACGCATGCCCAAACACTATCGAAGTACGTTCTTGCTGGGCAGGCAGAGCGAGACGGACGACGTGGAAGGCGAAGTCATAAGTCGGCTGGAATGCCCACAACCGACGCCACAACAGGTGGCAGAAACTCTACCGTCATTCCTAGGGAAAATCCAACAAGTCCCCCCCAAGTATTCCGCTTTGAATGTGGCTGGGCGGCGTGCCTATGATTTGGCACGCCAAGGCGTCTCGTTCGAACTACCCGCACGCTCGGTCCATATCTACAGCTTGAATTTGGTGAAGTATCAATATCCAAAACTCGAGCTGGACATTGTGTGTGGCGGTGGCACGTATGTGCGTTCTTTGGGACGCGACATCGCGCACAAAATGGAAACGTTTGCCGTGATGTCTGCCTTACAGCGTACCGCCATTGGCGAATTTTGTTTGGAAGAGGCACACCATCCGGCTACATTGACGGCGGATGGAATACCTCATTTGCTGTTGCCATTGCTGGCCGCTGTGCCCTCACTTCCAAAGATCCAACTGAGCGACGCCGAACTGACGTTGGTAAGATCCGGACAGTCCATTTGCCGGGACCCCGAAACGGCTGGTGATCAAATAGCCGCCATATCTCCGCGCGGAGAACTTTGCGCAATCCTCGTGCGCCGTCACGATGGTTGGGGCCCCGAGCGAAACTTGATGTGAGTGATCGCTACGATCGTTGCAACCGGCCCAATTCTTGCCAAATCTACTTCAATTCGAGCGGCACCACAGACCGTCCGGAAATAAAAAAGCTAAACTTCCATGCGGGGAGCAAGTCATGCAAACATTCTGACACGATTGTTCGCACTCCTCCGATAATACGATTGTTTCTCTCTCGGTAAACAACAAGGACGTTGGCTGCAAAGTTGGCGAATAGTCACGTGCCTTGACGAAGGTAAAAGAGCGATTCCACTACCTAAGGTAGTTTCAAGACAAGTTCCATAAGAACCTTGTTTTTCGCAATCAAGGATTTTCCGGGCATGGACGGGCCCAAGCTCATTCGTCATTGGTAACTTGACGTTCACGTCACTTTCACTTTCTTCCGTCCATGCATCAAGAACGAAGTCTTTCACTAGATCTTGTTGCGCTAGCTTTACTAGCGCTGGTTGTGTTTCTTGCCGTTGCACTGCTTTCGTACCATCCGGCAGATCCGCTCCCGACACTCGCATCTCCGTTTGACCAACTTTATGTGCGGGATATGTTGGTCTACCCGATACGGGAACACACGGCCAATCTTTGTGGCAGCTGGGGAGCACTGGTCTCAGACATCCTGCTTAACGCCTTTGGATTAGGCAGTTACTATTTTGTTGTCTCGCTGGCGATCCTGGACGTTGTCATGTTGCGGCGCTGGACCATTCAAGCTCCCGTGCTGCGCCTTTCCGGCTGGCTGCTGTCGATCACGGGATTAACGGCTGCCATCACGCTTCTGATCCCTGGCTTGTCACCGGGTCCGGTCATCGGTGCCGGCGGCTATCTCGGTGCTCTCACCTGCGCGTTCCTGGAAACTCACTTTGCATTAGCCGGTGGATTGATCCTTGCCATCAGCGCAACCGTGGCTGGTCTGTTGCTATGCACGGACTACGTTTTGTTGGGAGCTGCCGCTGTGGGGCTAGGGATAGTACAACAAGGATGGCAACGTGCACGAGGTCGACACACCGTTGTTGCCGAGGAGGAACTTGACGACGAATACGAGGCGGAAGAGGAGTGGGACGAAGACACTGATAATGAGCACGAAGAGGAGGAATACGAAGAGGAGGAATACGAAGAGGAGGAGGAAGTCCCTATTCGTATTAAGGGCCAGCCCGCCGCGGCCCCAACCGAAGATTCCTACGATGAAGAATCCGAGTACGAAGAAGATGCAGAGGAAGAGGAATTAAGCGAAACAGCTGGCTCTACTGGAGATCGCAACACGAAACCGGCAGACAAAGAAGCCACGAAAAGCGACAGTTTTCGCACTCGAGTGGCCTCAGCATTGGGTATCCAAAAACCAGAGGATCCCTCTCGTCAAGAATTGATGGAGGAACTGGAAGCCGCCAGCCAGAATGACGAACCAGAAAACTACGAGTTACCTCCAATCGATTTGCTCTTGCCTGGCGATAATTTTTCATACACCGAACAGAAAAAGGAAGTTCGACGCAAGGCAAAGATCTTGGAACGTACGTTTGAAAGTTTCGGATTCCAGGTAAAGGTCGTCGAAGTCGACACTGGCCCAGTCATCGCCCAGTATGAAGTCGAACTACCAGCAGGCCTTCGACTGTCGAGAATCACCGGGTTGTCCGATGACCTGGCCATCGCGCTCCGCGTACCCAGTGTACGAATCGTGGCTCCTATTCCCGGAAAGAATACCGTGGGAATCGAAGTCCCCAACGAACAACGGCAACTAGTGCGACTGCGCGACGTGATGGAAGAGCTGGATGAGCAGACACGTAAAATGAGGATTCCCCTCTTCCTAGGTAAAGACGTGTCAGGTAACCCGCTGGCGGTCGACCTGTCTACCTTACCCCACCTATTGATCGCTGGCCGTACGGGTACTGGTAAAAGTGTGTGTCTTAACGCAATCATCTCGTCAATTCTCATGACCCGGCGCCCTGATGAAGTACGCATGCTGATGATCGATCCCAAGATGGTCGAATTGTGCGGCTACAAAACACTGCCACACTTGATGCATCCGGTGGTTACGGACATGCGCAAGGCGGAAGCCATCCTGGCATGGGCCGTCGAAAAAATGGAAGAACGCTATGCACTGCTGGCTCGAGCCGGTGTACGGCATGTTAGTGTCTATAACCAGTTGGGTGAAGAAGAACTGATGGATCGTCTGGAACCTGTCTCCGACGAAGAACGCAAAGCCATCCCATTACACCTTCCGTTCATCGTCATCGTCGCCGATGAAATGGCCGACTTGATGATGACTGCTGGCAAAGAAGTGGAACAACACATCATTCGGCTTGCACAAAAAAGTCGGGCCGTCGGTATCCACCTGATACTGGCAACCCAAAAACCGACCGTCGACGTCATCACCGGTTTGATTAAATCGAACCTGCCGGCACGGATCGCTTTCCAGGTGGCCAGCCGTACCGATAGTAGAGTAGTTTTGGATGAAATGGGCGCTGACAAACTGCTCGGAAACGGCGACATGCTCTTCCTCTGGCCCGGTACCAGTACCCTGCTTCGCGGACAAGGAACGTATCTGGGCGACGACGAAATTGACCGGATCGTGGATTGTGTCAGTACGGGCGAACAACACTTTGTGCAAGAGCTGATTCAGATGAAGGTCGAAGACCAGCAGCAAGCAGAAGCAGGCCCGCTGAAGAATCGCGACGAGCTGTACGCCGCCGCTGTCGAAATTGTGGTCAATGAACGCCGAGGTAGTGTCTCCTTGTTACAGAGAGCACTGGGGATCGGCTATGGCAGAGCTGCACGCTTGATCGATTTCATGGCCGAAGATGGCATCGTGGGCGCCTACGCTGGTTCCCAAGCACGAGAAGTCCTGGTGTCGCAAGAAGAAGCCCTTCAGATGCTCGGCTCATCCAAAGACACCATGTCCGCCCAGTTGCCAGTGGCGCCAGTCACGTTGCACACACCATCCGCTTCCACAGATGCCGCGAACGGGGGAATTCACCCTCCCGCTCAAGCGCTCACCGTCGACGCCACCTCGGTCAAATTGGTGTCATCGGTATCCAGCGATGACGTGGATGCACAGCCTCCCTGGGAAGAAAACGAAGAAGAGGAAACGGTCGAATCGACCTGGGAGATAGAAAAATCTGGCACAGCCGCAGCCACATTTGAAGAAGTAGCCGATGAAGACGAGGAAGAAAATGAGGACTGGGAAGACCAGGAAATGGGTACCCCTGACGAGCCAACGGTGAATAGCGAGGAAGCGGAACAAAACGCGGCAGACGAAGAGGACGAATACGAAGAGGACGAAAACGAAGAAGACGAATACGAAGAAGAGAAAGAGGATCTTGCAAAAAGCGGGGATGGGGAATTCGCTGAAACCGAACCGGCAGAAGTCACAGCCTCCTACGAAGACGATTCCGAGAAAGAGCTAGACAACAGTGAACCTACCGGCGAGGCTGAGGAAGAATACGAAGATGAAGAAGATGAAGAAGATGAAGAATACGAGTACGAAGAGGATGGAGAGGACGAAGCTGACGAAGAGGATGGCGAATACGAATATGAGTACGTCTACGAAGACGAGAAATGATGTCCGTCAAGCCACTGAAAAAGGCGGAACAAGGTTGTTGGTACCAATAGAGAGAGCCTAAGTGGCCATTGTCCATCAGGGCCATCGCTGTACGCCCCCCCAACGCTAGCGCGTTCGCTGCCAGGGATTGGGTTGTGATCCGATAGCACTATCTGTGGGCCCCTGATGGCCAAGCTGCCCGACCCTGGAGCACGTCCGGTTTACGAACATAGAGTCACCCCACAAACGAAATTCGAGCAGGAAGCTAGCCAAGTCTCCCGAACTGCCCTTGCAACCCACCCTGACCGATCTATAATCCGGAGTTGCAGGTGGGTTTGCGCGCATCATCGTCAGCCGACCTACCTAGCGTGGTTTTGACTGTACTTTGTTTGTTTTTGTGTACACTGGCCAACGAACGTCCTGCAAGTTGCTTTTCGGAAGGAATGCAATCTTAGTGGAAACAACCTTAGCGGAAACCAAAGTTGGAACCTTGAGGTTGGTTGGAGGCCAAAAACGTCAGCGGGTGTAGCTCAGTTGGCAGAGCACAACGTTGCCAACGTTGTTGTCGTGGGTTCGAATCCCATCACCCGCTCTTAACTCCTTTTCAGCTCGTTGACATTCGTACTTTTCTTACCTCGGAAGAAGACTCATCTGTCACGTAGTTGCTGTAACCTAAATTGCTTTCTGGTCAACCTACACTCATGGCTACTAACGAAGACACTTTGATTGAACCCACCGAAAACGATCCCTCTCAGACCGGTCATGCGGAAGAACAGCAGGATGCGACCAGCCAAACTGAATCTGGTCAGGCAAACACCGGCCAGGATGGAAACGGTCAGGAAGAGGAAGCTCAAAGCTTAACACTGGAGGTCACCGTCGAGAGCCCCAGCGCGTGCGAACGTCACGTGACGGTTCTGATCTCCCGCGAAGACGTTGATCGCTATTTCAATGAAGCGATCGACGAGCTGATGCCCAAAGCGTCTGTCCCCGGCTTTCGTCCAGGTCGTGCACCTCGCAAACTGGTCGAATCGCGTTTCCGCCAAGATGTGACAGATCAAGTCAAAGGTTCCTTGCTGCTGGACACAATCAACCAAGTCGTTGAGGAGCAGGAGTTTTCGGCCATTAGCGAACCTAATTTTGATTTTGAAGCGGTTACGGTTCCAAACGAAGGCCCGATGACGTTTGAGTTTGACATCGAAGTCAGGCCCGAATTCGATATGCCAGACTGGAAAGAGCTCAAGCTAGAAAAACCAACTCGCAACGTTACCGGCGAAGATGTAGATCATCAGATCGAAAGAATGCTTGCTTCAAAAGCTCATATCGTGCCCTTCGACGGCTCTGCTGAGAAAGGTAACTACGTCGTGGCGAATGTCACGACACGGCATGAGGGCAAAGTCGTCGCTCGCCAGGAAGAACTGTCTTTGCGAGTCCGGCCCACGCTCAGTTTTCGCGATTGTCGCATCGAAGGTTTTGACACGCTCATCGTGGGAGCTAAAGAAGGGGACAAAAAAGAAGCTCAAACGCAACTCGGCAATACCGCAACCAACCGTGAGCTGCGAGGAGCTAACCTGACGGTCGAATTCGAAGTGTTGGAGGTCAAAAAGCTCGAGTTACCAGAACTTAATCGCGAAACATTGAGCCTCTTGGGAGAGTTCGGCGACGAAGGCGAATTGCGGGATGCAGTAGAAAGCTCGCTAGACCGACAGCTGGCCTATGTCCAACAGCAAAAGGTTCGTCAGCAGATCACCGATATGCTCACCGAATCGGCAGATTGGGAACTTCCCCCTGACTTACTCAAGCGGCAAAGTGGCCGCGAGCTGGAACGAGCTGTACTGGAATTGGAAGCCAGCGGCTTCGATGAAGAATACATTCAGGCACATGAGAACGAAATCCGCCAAAACGCGGAAGCGTCTACGGAAAAGGCGTTGAAGGAACATTTCATCCTGGAACGCATTGCCGAACAGGAAGAAATCGAAGCGAATGAGGAAGAAATGGAAGGCGAACTAGCGTTGATCGCAATGCAGCGTAACGAAAGTCCTCGCCGTATTCGAGCTCGCCTGGAAAAGAGTGGCGGAATGGATGCGCTGCGGAATCAGGTGATTGAACGCAAAGTCTTACAACAGATCGAGTCCCATGCAAAATTCAAGGAAGTAAAATTTGAAGGGCTGGACTACAATGTCGAAGCGGTTGATACGGCAATCGGTGGAGGTGCAAACGACGCACAGATTCCCGAAGCCAAACACGCGCCGGATGGGCAGTCGTTAAGACGACCTGTCGATCGCAGTTGACCCACCGTTCGACATCCCCACCCCCCCAGTCTGCACAATAGGAAATCACGCAGCAGAAAACCACACTGACACACAGTGTGCCACCCAACGACAGAACGATGGATCAAGGATGGATGGATAGGTCGTTGTCCCTATGGCGCCCCAGCCCGGGTGTCTAGAGCCTCCATTGGCGTAGACTGACAAGTCGCACGTCTCGTTTCGAACTGCCTTTTACTAAGGAAAGTGTGCCTGGCATGAATCATGACATCCCCAATCATGATGTCCCATCTCACGTTGACGTACCACGCGAATCCGGACAAACCATCCTTGCCTCTAACGCCAACTCCGGCACGCTCAGTCCGCATGGCGTCGCCGGTATGATGGAAAACCCCTCGCTTACACCCTCTATGAACCAATACGCCCATCGAGATTATCAGCAACAACGGCAGTTGACCTTGGGTGACTTGCTGTTGGAGAACCGCATCGTATTCCTGCAAGGCGAAATCTATGACGGCAATGCCAACGAATTGGTTATGAAACTGCTGTACCTGCAGAGCGAAAACCGTCGTAAGGAAATCCACTTCTACATCAATTCACCCGGCGGTAGCGTCACTGCCACACTGGCCGTCTATGACACCATGCAAATCCTCAGCTGCCCAGTTGCCACCTATTGTGTTGGCTTGGCCGCCAGCGGAGGCGCTGTCCTGTTGGCCGGCGGTTCGAAAGGAAAACGATTCGCGCTACCCCATGCCAAAGTGATGATCCATCAACCCCATGGTGGAGTCGGCGGTCAAGTCAGCGACATTGAAATCCAAGCACAAGAAATCCTGAAGACGCGGGATGTCCTGAACCAAGTACTCGCCAACCACACAGAACAATCCGTGGACAGAATCGCTCAAGATACCGACCGGGACTTTTACATGAATGCCGCCGAGGCCAAAGAATATGGCCTCGTGGATGATGTACTCACCAAAGCGCTCGGAAGTGAAGAAGATGATGATGACGAAGATAACAAGTGATGCCTCGATTTTCCGGCGGTTGAGCCTTTGATGTTGATCCTTTTCCTACATGACTAACTTACTCTGGTCGTATCGTTCCGTTTTCCAACGGAAAATATAACCGCCAATACGGAGTTCAGCTTACCATGCCCTTGGTTCCCTACGTCATCCAGACAAGTGGCCGTGAAGAACGTGTCTTTGACATCTATAGTCGATTGCTCAATGACCGGATTGTCTTCCTCGGCTCTGCCATCAACGATGAAGTGGCCAATACAATCGTCGCACAATTGCTTTTTCTGCAATCAGAAGATCCGGCCGCTGACATCCAGCTGTATATCAACTCGCCTGGCGGCAGCATCAGCGCCGGCATGGCCATCTACGACACGATGCAATTTGTCAATTGTGACATCGCTACCTTTTGCATCGGACAATGTTCGTCGATGGGAGCCGTCCTGCTGACAGCCGGAGCCAACGGAAAACGACATGCATTACCCAATTCGCGGATCATGATCCACCAACCACTTGCCGGTATGCAAGGAACTGCCGAAGAAATCATGATTCACGCCAAAGAATTGCGACGCGTGAAAAAACGAATGAATGAAATCCTCATCAAACATACCGGGCACACCCTGGAAAAAATCGAAGAAGATACCGATCGCGACCGTTTCATGACTGCCGTGGAAGCCATGGAATATGCTCTGATCGACAAAGTGATTGAAACGATCGATGCCAAATAAGTAGATCGGATGTCACATCGTAAAAGCGGGCAGTGGCACTTAACGGCGTTCATTCAAATCGCAACGGCAGGACACAAGCTGTCCGGTATGGATAGATGTTTTGGAAACAGCAGGGCTGACGCCTTTCCGCTACAACCTTGAAAATACCGTGACGTGACATTTCGCCCTACATATTCACCGGCCAGGCCAACCATCGTGGCCTAGCAACTTTTCCTGATACAACCAGTCGGTTGACAACTCGTTGATTCCAACGAGAACCATTCACTATTCATTCTCAATGGGTAACGCCATGATGCGCACAGCAAGGATGCTTGCCGTCTCCGGTGCATTTTGCGCCAATCTGTTCCTATTTTCCGGTTGTTGCAGCCATCGCCGTGCGGGGATGGAGTTTGAGCTGCTTCACCAGGAAATGCGGCAAATGGAAGATTACATCTACCACTTGGAAGATGAATTAGCCCACGCTACCAATCGCCTGAATCAACTCGGTGACGAAAACAATTCGGCTTCACCCGACGGACTACCGTCCAGCGTGCTACATGAAACGGATCGCGCCACGTCGCCTCCAATCGATCCTCCCACGCACCAAGATAACGAGAACGTGAGAATGGTTCCCAATATCGAATTGGGAGGAGATTTCAATCTGCAGCCACCCACAGAAACTAATGCTGCCGACGGACTGCCATCAGTCAACCTGCCTACGAATGCCAACCCCATAGAACCTCAGGATGACACCGAATCGGCTGCCCCTGGTGCAAACAGCGATTTTCCGGATGATCTCGAAGACATCGATTCTGAATTAGATGAACTGCTCGATAGCGGGGAATCGGATCTTCTCCCCGATGGTGCGAACAGGGAGCATCCGCGGCAGCAAGAAATGGTAGCAGAGCAGCCGATTGATCCTCATATCACCCATATTGTGTTCAACGATCGTCGTACTGGTGGAGCCGATCTGGACGGCAGCCCTGGAGACGAAGGGATCACGGTTGTCGTGGAACCCCGTAACGCAAATGGTCAGTTCGTTCCCCTTGCTGGTCCAATGACAGTGGTTGTCCTCGACCCACAAATGAAAGGCGAAGATGCACGAGTTGCACGTTGGGAAGTCGAAAGTACCGACGCGTCTCGATCCCTGTTCGAAATTGGTCCCAATCGGGGGATTTACCTGGAGCTTCCCTGGCAACACGCACCACCGCAACATTCCCGGGTGCACGTGTTTGCCCGCTACGAAACAGTCGACGGCCGTCGCCTGGTCGCCGACCAACAAATTACCATCGAGCGACAAGACGACATTTCATCGCGTTGGACCCCGTCCACACGATTTTCACGCCAACAACGGCGTTTGAATAACATGCGAGATCAGCTGGCCGATGACGTGATAGGACATCCTGTCGAATCAAACGAATCCGCAGAGGAAGAACTTATCGCTGAGAATCCAGCAACCGAACAGGCTCCACATCAAGTCGAGTCCCTCGATCGGCCACCTGCACCGGCTAGTCCTTTGCCTTCGGAGACGCCTCGGGTTTCTGATCGGCCACGTACCCCCACGTGGCGTCCCTATCGCTAAGGGGCGCGTGGATGTAATCAAATTGGGAAGGAGCAGCTAGTCTTTTTGATTGGCCACCGCTGGTACAAGCAAATCGACGCGTGGGTTGGTCCCTTGAGCCGACTACAAAACGGCACAACCTTCTCCTACCTGCCTCGACGCAGTTGTGCCAGCAGCACCACACCGACCAAAATAAGGCCAATGCTGGTCGGCTCGGGAATGGACTGTGCGCCATAACTACTGGGTGCGAAATTCGCCGAAAGGGCGTTAAAGTCGGTGATGTCAATATCGCCGTCACCGTCGAAATTTCCCAAGTGCCAGTTGCCGACGAAAACGGCACCTGGAGTCCCTGATGGGGCAAAGTTGGCAGACAGAGCATTGAAGTCTGTAATGTCCACATCACGAATCGCCGGAGACTTGTTACTAACATCGTCCGTGTCCCCACGGCGATACGCCGAGCCGTAGCCATTTTCTGTGGCAGCGTCCGTCAGCCAAGTCGATAGATCTGCATTGTCAATCGAATTGTTGCCGTTCAAATCGAATTTGCTGTTTCCCGTGTTGACAGCCACTCCCGCGACCAGGTTACCTTGCTGGTACATCAAATTGATATCGTCGATGTCGCACATGCCACTGGCATCGAAATCGCAAGACACTACCGGGGGATCTCCAAAAGGATTTACCGCCAGCGACGTAATCGGTCCTGCAGTGCCAGCCGTTCCATTGAGCAGCACCGCCAGATCAGCACTAAGGGCTTCGGTAACATTACCACCTCCGAAGTCGTACAGCTTGACCAGCCCCGTCGTCGTACCGGCGACCAACTGATCGTCACTCTGCGAATCCATTTTCGTGATTTCTAAACCTGAAAACGTCCCGAGCGCAATGCTGTTCATTTGCTGACCCGGTATGTCCAGATCAAACACCTGAATAAAGCTCTGGTTGCCCACACTATCGTACAACGCAACGGCAACGTCATCATTGCTAAGCGACACCACGTCGACAATCGTCGAATTCGCGTTCCCTAATTGCCCGCTAGTGACCTCGAACCCTCCTAAATCGGGTGACAGGGTGTCGCCACGATAGATCTGTACAATTCGGTCTTCTCGGCCGATGACCACGCTGTCATCGCTCAACAGGTCGACAGCCACTCCTAGATTAGCCAAAGTCTGGTCCACGCCAATATTATTTAGAAAAAGACCCGGAGGGGGATTGCGACGGACTCGTGAACGCGGTTGACCACATGTCAAACTTCCCACTGGACAATCGTAAAGGATGATCAAGTCGTCATCACTTTGGACGACCGAGTCGATCATCCGAGCCCCCACTCCGGCGGGACCTCCTACGATAACGCCACCCGGATAGTTCGGGTGACTCGGATCTTCAGGAAAACGGCGAATCTGATTGTGGACACTATGTCCACTAGCATTCGTGCCTGTTCCCATAAAAACATCACCGTTGCTGAAAACAGAAGCGGTGGAAAGCTCGGCTCCCAAACCATTTTGAGGAACAACCACGCTCATATCGTCAGGATTACGGATTCCAAAATGCGCGTTTGTTCCTCCCACGGCGTTCGGCGCAAAGAACACATCACCGTCGCTCTGGAAGTTTACACCAACAACGTCTCCTCCCATTCCTCTAACCTCAGCGATCAAGCCCAGGTTCTGTCCGTCTATCGAGATAAGAGATCCATTGTCGTAGATAGGGAAAGCGAAATCGTTCGTCGTTCCCACTACTATGTCATCCAGATTGATCGCCCACACTGAAAATGAGGACATGGTCACAACTAGAAATATTGTACCAATCGAAAAACTGCGCTTCATAGTTTCACCTGATTTAAAGTTCATTCACACACCCCGAGGAAACAAATAGTCCCTACTATTATACAAGAATCGTGCAAAATGTGCACTCATTGCGGCGAGCTATTCCAAGCCTATTTCGACCTCTTGCTGGGACTCCAGACCGGACCAAGCAGGTCTAAATGCATGCTTTGTGGTCTGTGACAATGGACCTTAGTGATCGCACGGGCCACGTCCCTATACTGGGGCTGTGGTACCAAACGCCGATCATCAACTCGCCCCTAGAGAATGAACGGTCGTGAAGCACTGATCAGCGGTTGCAAATCCGCAGAGATTTCACAAATCCAGGTCAAAAACCTGCTGCGTGGTGGTTGGATCTGCCGGTGGTTCTACCTTGATATCAAAGTAGTTTTCGCCGTCCGGAGTGACAGTGAACTCCAAACCACTCGTACGCACAGAATGAAACTTGCGATGGATCGGATGGCTGGTTCCCATAGCAGGTCCCTCCTGTTTGGGACGAACCGAAACCTTAAATCTACCCTCGATAGCGCCATCCTTGAGCGACTCGGTACCCAACACGAACGTACCATCCTCTTGTATTTTAGCGCGTGCCTGGATGCCTGAGTCAGCAGACTGAAAGATCACATTCCCGCCTGGCAGTGCCGAGCCGTCCGGGAAGTGCACAAAACCGGAAGCGGAGTAGGTCTTTAATCCCTTGTCGCAACCCACCAAAATGGCCAGCACCAATAACAGACAGACAATACGCGTTCGAAAAACCAAGGATCGAAAACTGAATATTTGCATCATTATTAGAGTCGCCGTACCATCCTCAACGCTCAACTCACGGCGCAACACATGGCGGAATCTGACTATTACGAGAAGTCAAATCTTCCAGCACATTGCCATCAACCGTAACTGAGAATACTTGAACGCTTCCGTCACACATCGCAAACTGACAGACACCAGGATGCCAGCTGCCAAAGATGACGATTGTATCTGTAAACAAGTCATCTTGGGAATTACGCGCCAGCGGATAGTCAATGCCGGCCAAACGTGAATAGGAATACCACTCGTTACCAGACATCCACGAACCGTCGCTGCCCAAATCGTTAATGTTGGGAAAGGGCGGACCGCAATTGGAGTGGCATGCCCCGGCCGACGGACCATGCTTGCCCTCTATCACGTGTTTCTCACCCAATAAAAATGTCTGGGAAGTCCCAT
Source organism: Pirellulaceae bacterium (assembly GCA_022448645.1). The sequence continues at coordinate 2,092 of JAKVBZ010000030.1, read as the reverse complement.
CCCGAATACTGGCGATCCTGATCGCCGACTTGTACGGGTCGAACGGCTCGTCTGAAGATCCCCAAAGTTGCTGGAGCAACACGCCGTTGTTGTTCCACATCACGCCAGGATAAGGCTGTTGGGCATCAGTTTTCGGTGTCGCCTGATTGAAATCGCAACAACAAAACGCGGTGCCGAAATTGCCAGCGTAATCACCATAGGGAGCAGGTGGATGAGGCTCGCCAAAAAATGCCGGAGCAGGCAAAGGACTCGCCAAGTCACCGGGGGTAAATAACCGCGGACGGGACCTGGTGGGACATTGGAACGCAGGAATATTGTTCCCCCAAGCCGCCTGATTATTGACGTGATGCCAGCGCTGGGAAGTGTCGAACAGGTCCCCCAAGTTCTGCCCTTCGAGAAAAGGCAGAATCATGATCATCCAGTTGGGAGCTTCGTCCCACACTTGGCCAGCCGGAATCTTTTTATGCGTTGACTCAAAGTTAAGAACTGCCAACGCAATTTGCTTAATGTTATTTGAGCACTGAGCCCGACGTGCTGCTTCTCGAGCTGCCTGAACTGCCGGCAACAATAGCGCAATCAAAATTGCGATGATGGCGATGACCACCAACAGCTCAACCAGGGTAAAACCCCGCCTCGGACGACTCCGTCTCCAAAACTCTACGACAACCATCGGTTTATTGTAACAAAGGCAAAAAATTCATGCAACTTTCCCCCCCGATAAAAAATCTTAAAACGTATCGTAAATATCGAATCACAACCGATGGATCGGTAGTCTGCAAGCTGAGTGTTGTTGCTTCGCCAATCAACCATGAGTCATTCCTCTACGAGGGCCGGAGGCGACAGCCACCAAGATCGCTGAAGTGTGTCCAGAGCGACAGTGTATTCGAAGACCCTCGTAAGCTGCATCCCAAAAGGATATTCAAGCCGCGACCTTTCACGGCAATTCAGCTTCGATCATTTCAAGCTCGACGGGAATCTCAACAGGGCTATTGACAGCGCCGGCAGCCACAACTCGTATCTTCCCCAAAAAACGACCGGGTCTTTGCGCATGCCCGACTGCCACTACCGTGACTTGGGCCGGTCCATCCGCACAGTCTCCGGCCGTTGGCGACACATCCAACCAAGAAATATTTTCTTCAATGGCCCAACCTATCGTCCGATCAGTAATATCGATCTTAAGCGTTTTATCAGGCGCGTGGCCGGCATAGGCGAGCCCCTTGTCTTTGACGATCTTGAAACGCAATAGCTTCTCTGGCACGAGCAACTTAGGACCCGAAGCTGTCTGTGGTCGATGTTGCGGTGGTGTGATATCCAGCAGTTCATACACGGAATAGTGATCAGGACTTGGCCAATCCACACGTACCAAGGAATCTTCATCCTGCTGCCACTCTGGTCCAATCAAATAAAAGGCAAACAGTTCTGCCTGCTGCAGGGAAAACTCGATCCTCACTGGTTGCTCAGGATGAACCGCCCTGGGCAATCGTTTCACCGTTCGCCAACGAACTGGGTGGCGCAGCGAATCTCCGGTCACAGGCACACAATCTTGGAATGAATACCCTTCAAGAACTTGACCGCGGGCATCGCTCAATTGCACCAATATCTGGCCTCCTTGGTGCACGTCAGCGTTAAGCTGCAATTGCTCAACACCCGGTGCAAAGTGCAATAAAGGAGTCGTCAATGTTCCCACAAGATTCCGGCGTGCGCCGCGAGAGACAAAGCGATCCAATGGCAAACGCGCGCAACCCCTAAACTTTCTACGTGGCGGTTTATGAGACCCCTGCACTCGAAACGCCAAATACATGTAATCGTCCTGGATGAAAATCTCCTGATTGCCCCAGGCGATGAACCACTTGTCACCTCGTTTGGGGTTTTCACCATAGGGGATAAACATGTCTCGATGTCGTGTCCAATGGTACAGATCGCGGCTTGTCGACAAGGCAGTCCAACCCGCAGTACGATCAATGTCGTCATGGTGAATGGATGTATGCAGAAGGTACAGATCACCTCGCTTTAGCAACATTGACCAAAGAAATTGCGTCTCTCCATAATCCCAATCGTCCGGAGTGAAAAGCTGCTGATGATTTTCCCAGCG
>JAKVBZ010000003.1:84388-192506 GCA_022448645.1 Pirellulaceae bacterium | reverse complement strand
GACAGTACCCCGGCAGTACTCAGTCAGGTCCAAACGGTGGCTGCAGGTGGAGCCCGGTATCTCAATACAAGACACTTGTCAGTATCTCCCACCGATGTCGTCTTGGCATTGGAACAAGAAGAAATGGCGACCACACCGCATGTAGCTGAAACCATCGGTTACATGGCCATCGATCAGGGAAAGGGCGTCTGGAGTGGATTGGCTTTTGAAGCTTTCAGCTCGTCAAATTCCTACACAGATAATTTGTCTAATGTAGAATTTCAAAGCTTTTTCAATGGCGCACCGGTCTTCCTCAGCAATCTGACGTCGTATTATGGAACCAACAGTGCAAATCTGCGCTTTGCGAATTTGACGAGTGGGAACGTTCAGTTAAAGGTCGAAGAGGACACCACGCTTGACGCAGAGACCGCTCACGGAATAGGGGAATCGATTACCTATTTGGCCATCGGCGGCAGTGGACTGATCACAGCCGTCTCACTACCCATTCCACCACAAGTTACTGCCTTTGTGCGAGATGATGCTGCGGACACCTACGACTCCCTGGAAACGCTCCAATACACTTTTGACAAAGACGTCACCATCACCAACGATGCCTTACAACTGACAAACGATTCGAACGGTGGCACTGCTGTCGACTTGAATGGAGCTGCCTTTGACTACGATTCGGATAGCCAAACGGCCACATGGAATCTTGCGGGAATCACACCCCTGCCGGCTGCCTGGTACACTGCTACGCTCGATGCCACGCAGGTGACCAGCGCCTCAGGGCTAATGTTAGACGGCAACGGAGACGGGACCGAAGGAGACGCTTACACCCAAACCTTACTGGTCGCCAAACGGGGCGATGCCAATCTCAACGGATACATCGACATCGGCGACTTCAACACTTTGGTAGAGAACTACGATCCGCTTGGCCAAACGGGATCTGTCGACTGGTCTATGGCTGATTTTGACGGAGACGGTGATGTGGACATTTCCGATTTCAGCAACCTCGCCAGAAACTTCTCACCACTTGGCTACGCGACAGCGCCAGGAAACCTGCAAACCAGTCCAGCGACTTCGATGAACGCGGTGATCTTGGATCAGGGGGATGCTGGCGGCTCAGTAGCGGCAGCCACGACGCTCGACCCCGTCGACATCTCTGCAGCAGCGAAGAGCAACTCAAATGATCGAGCATTCGCTGACCTCGACAGCCCTCATCACGAATTGCTGTGGTACGATAGCGATTCCATCCGTCGAAAAGCACGTCGGACGAAAGCGTAATGGCTGTCACCGAGCGATCGAGATTTTTAGATATTTGAAGGCAAGCATTCAAAACCTGGCAGAACAGGTCTTCTGGCCCGTCTGAAATGGCAAGGACGCATCAAAAGCCCATGTTGCTTGAAAAACGGCACCCGAATGCTGCCTTGCATTGCCCATCAAAACGTGGAGGCACATCGCTCGCAAAATGTGTCATGGCTGAATTGCCCAATTGGGACCACTAGCTTTCTGGGCTGCCGGCAATTGGTTTAAATCGTTCTTCAGGCAACACCATGGAAGTGATTCTGAGCCCAAATTTATCTCCCACTTTCACCGCTTCCCCAACAGCCACGGACTGGCCGTTGACTTCGAGTTCCAAAATTTCTTCACACGATTTGTCAAATTGAATGATGGCTCCCGGAACGATTTCCAGGATTTCGTGCAAATGCTCTTTTTTTCGAGCCAGTGTCACCGAAACCGGCAACTCAACCTTCAATAAGGTTCGAGCATAAGGTGGCAACGTCGAGGTTGGAGAAGCAGGTTGAGACACAATGGTTTCTGCTTGACTGAAGGCGAGAGACAAGTCACTAACATCCATATCGTCTTTGTATGTTGCTAAACTTTTCTGAAATAACGGGTTAGGATCAGCTGTCCAAGCAATGAAAAACCGATATAATTTGGTTGACAGCTTTGCGAGTTGAATTGCTTCACCGGACGCAACTCCGAATCACACACACGCCACTACCGAACCTTGCGGACAGAAATGCCCACAATCGCCGAATCTCCCCCCCTTTTGGATTTGCCTGCGTACAAGACGTTGCCCAACATCGAGTTGCAGGCACGGATACAGGCAGTGCGCGATGCCTTGGGGTCAGAGTTATTGATTTTGGGACATCACTACCAGCAAGATGAAGTGATCGCCTTAGCGGACCTTCGAGGTGACAGCTATCAGCTAAGCAAGCTGGCTGCTGCTAGCAAAGAATGCCGTTACATCGCATTCTGCGGCGTGCATTTTATGGCAGAGACGGCAGACATTTTGGCAAATCGACCGGATGTGCTACAGGAACGTGAAGGGAAGCGGGTAACCGTTGTCCTTCCGGACCTGGCTGCGGGCTGCTCCATGGCCGACATGGCAGCGATCGATCAGGTCGAAGCGGCCTGGGCTGACTTGGGCGAAACACTCGACACCGATGACATTACGCCGGTCACCTATATTAACTCGGCAGCCAGTCTAAAAGCTTTTTGTGGCCAGCATGGAGGTATCGTCTGCACGTCCAGCAACGCGGCGTCTGTATTAGAATGGGCCTTTTCCCGGACCAGTCGCGTGTTCTTTTTTCCAGACCAGCATTTGGGCCGAAACACGGCGCTCAAAATGGGAATCACCAACGATCAAATGCCGGTCTGGGATCCGCAGCACGACGAAGGCGGTGGAGTGAGTGAATCAGCGTTACGCAACAGCAAAGTCATTCTTTGGAAGGGACATTGCAGCGTACACCAGATGTTTCGCCCCGAACATGTGGCTCAATTTCGCGAGCGAATGCCCGACATCAAGATCCTCGTACATCCAGAATGTCCTCAGGAAGTCAATGACATAGCGGACGTTTCTGGATCAACGGGAAAAATCATCGAGACGGTAAAGAATTCTCCAGCCGCTACTCGTTGGGCCATCGGCACCGAATTGCACTTGGTGAACCGTTTGAAGGAAGAGCATCCTGAGCAAGAAATCCATTTCCTTTCACCCGTGATTTGCATGTGCGCCACCATGTATCGCATCGATTTAGCGCATCTATGTTGGAGCTTGGAGAATCTACGAGCGGGAACTCCGGTCAACGTCATTAAAGTCGACCAAAAAACAGCTGAATGGTCTTTGATTGCTTTGGAGCGGATGCTGTCGGTTTAAGTCTGTCTCACGAACATCCAGCGCTTCGTGCTTTGGATACACAGACCGTTTCTGCCTAGATCCGGCAACAAGTCTGACCATCACCACCACATCGGAAAGGGCAGCGTCAGCACGACATGTCATCGACGAGGTGAGGTGGAAGAATCAAAAAGCGATCTAACTCCCGTCGCGCTCTTTGCACCAGGCAATGATACCAGCCGTGTCGCTCGGTAAGTCACCCGCAGGCGCTTCGGCGGGCGTGGCCGATTCGGCTTCCTCAACGGGTGGCTCTGCGGCAGAAGCCTCATCCGATGGTGCGACCTGACCACGTGCAGCGGCAAGCACATCGTCCACAGACATGTTTTGGGGATCTTTCGCGGTGACCGCACTCGCGTCTGAATCTGAAGACGGGGTACCTGCTTTCGGTTTGCGAGCCGCTTCCATAATCGCCGCCACATCATCTTGTGCTTCATCACCAGTCGAATCAGAAGTGGCGGTCGTTGCGGGTTGATTCGAGCGAGCGGCCGCCAAAACGTCGGCGACGGACAACGATTTGGGATCGGCCGCTGCGGCTGACGTTTTCGCAGAATCAGAAGAGGTCGAAGAAGCCTCCGCTTTACCTCCTCGGGCAGCAGCCAACACATCATTGACTGACATTTCTGAACCAGTCGTTTTCCCATCAGATGCCCGGGCTTTCTCCAAATCGGATGGAACCTTGGCTGCTGGTTTCTTGGCGGTCGGTTTCTGAGCAGCTTTCTTATCAGCTGCAGGAGCCGATTTCTCTTTCTGCTTGACAACCGGCTTGTCGACCAATTTCAAATAGTCAATTTCGATATCGTACCAGCCGATGTTGTTGTCCGCATCGAATTCAACCAGTGCACGGCCATTCATATTGACCGTCTTAATCATCCCGGTCATACCTCGAAACCGACATAATTCTGGATATGCTTCGTCGACAACCACGTACTTGTCAGTAAACTGCTGTTTCAATTTCTCAATATGTTCAAAAACCATTGCCCGTTTGTGCTCCCAGTTGCCCAAAGGCGATTTTGCTCTAAAACAATTCAGTCACTACCCTGAATTCTGTCGGATGATGTGGCGGAAATCAAGGCGTCGCCAGGTGGCCGTTGACGAACAAGTGTCCACTGCCTCGGATCGCAAATCCTTATTTCCCATCCTGTTGCCTGTCATCGGCGTCCCTACTTGGGCATGTGGGGGGGACCCACTGGTTCCTAAAATTCGACGATCAAGCAGGAAAGGCCCTGGGGCTGGTCGTCATTCCCGGCCGTACCTTGCGAAGCCTGGAGCAACCCAAGTGTCCCCGGCTTTCTGCTGCAAATCATCTTAGCAGACGAGATATGCCCGGATGAAGAAGGATGAAAACCGTGTCAATCGTTGCAACTGCTACCAGCCTCCATTTCTCATCGTGACTAGGTCAGCAGAACCCCTCACCGTTACATGTCTGGGGTGAATCGCCACTACACCTGTGGCATGGCATCCAAGCCAGACAGGCTGTAACTAATTTGACATTCAGAGGTTATCATGAGTAGACTAATAACAGGTGGGGTTATCACCGGTCAGCTCCACCTAGGGAACAGGCTAGGCACCGCGATTCACATCTTTGACGACGCATTCGCGAGCACCAACGAAGAGGCGACTCTTTGTGATGCGCACCGTCTGTTCTGTCCTTGTCATCGACCGAAACTGAAGGGTATGGTCACGACGTGAGCCTTGGCTGTTTAGTCGCTGAACACGACTGGCGCCACGAGCAATTCGCGCGAATCACAGTGCCTTGCCAAGAGGCAATATCAGACTGAGGCAATATCGGGAGCAGTGCAATGAGGTTCTTTCGCCACCATGATTTTATGGCTTGTATCGCCACTATGGTTTTCGGCGCAATGGGTTGCGCGTCGGCATTCGGCCAAGAATCAGCCACATCTCACCGATACAAAGTAGCGCCTTTTAGTGCATCAGCGAAAGAGCTGCTAAGTGATCGTAAGAAACTAAACGAAGTACTGCAGCTCAAGGGTAGCGTGGTACGAGGAACTGCTCCGTTCCAAGGCAACGAAGCCACGCTGAAAACTTGGTACGTCGAACTGACATTCCCCATGATGACACGCACCAAGAGTGGCAACGGCGTATCTTCTGATCCCATGGAAGGAATAGAAAGATCGCGCGAGTCATTACTTCAAGACATTCGCAAGACGACAAACGCCGAATTTCGCCGCTGGTTGGTCAATCAAGTCGTTTCGATCATGCCTCGGATTGTTAACAAAGACTATCATCCGGTCGTTCGTTACAATGCGATGTTAACCGTCGCCAATTTGAATGCCACCGAAGCAAGTATGCGCGGCGCACAACGTCGGCCTCCTGTTCCTTTGCCAGCCGCCTTTCCCTTGATGCAGGAAGCATTGACAAATGAATCTCAAATCGACGCTGTTCGTGTAGCAGCACTCGCCGGCATCCTACGACACGTCGAATTAGAGCCTTTTAGCAATCAGCCGTTAGAAGAGCTTAGCAAGCAAAAACTGGCAGCCGATTTATTGACCATTATCCAGGCTGTAGAACCGCCTCTGGGACGCAATCCGAACGTGCACTATTGGATGCAACTGCGGGCAACAGAGATTATCGCCCTACTGGGACAACCTGACGAAGAAGGAAAAATCGCAGACGCACTGGGAGAAATCGTCAAAAATGAGGAGTTGCGACGCAGGCTACGCTTTACGGCAGGCAATGCCATCGGAAAGACGCAACGCTTGCCGACCGCGTTTGTCAGTGAGCCAACCGATTTGGCCGTCATCTTGAGCAAAATGGCACATGAGGCATCCCAGGAAACGGTCGAACGGGTCGAGGTCATCTCGATGTCGACCGGCTTCAACCAGAGAGTCGGCGGCGGCATCATGGCATTTGGCGGTGGAGATATCGACGGCTTTTCCGAACCGGGGGGGTTAGAAGGCGGTTTACCTGGCACGGATTTTCGACAAAACAAAAAAACAACTCGAAAAGACGAACGACAGGAAGATTGGGAAAAGGAATTAGAACTAACACGGCGTGCTTTACTAACAACGCTGGCAGGGGTAAGCCATGGAATTCGTGGAACCGACGGCGCAGGCGGGTTGTTGTCATTGGCTCAAAATGAACCGCATTCCACCAATGTTGCTCGGCTCGGGGAGCTCGTTAATTCTTTGTCGGCAACGTGCGACAGCAAGTACGAGGACGTGGAAGAGTTCCTAACCGATTTGCAGAATCTGACCGACCAATTAGGAGCTGAAATCGACCAGTTAGCTGTAGACAGCGGCGAGGCCCCCATGGACGAACCAACCCCAGAGAACGATGCACCAGTGGTTGCCAGTGGTGAGCCCCTCGACACGTCCGATGAAGAGTCTGTCGAGGAACCGGTCGACTTTCAATGACCACCAGCCTGCATCTCTGCGAGAAACCATCAAATCAGGCCGTCAAAAAGCAAGCATCTGAGCTTGTGATCTTAGCTGCTCGTTTCGGACTAGCATTTCCAATGCTGCCGGAGCCTCTTCGGCAAACTGCCAGGATTTGTTCTTGGGTTTTTGGAAGCGTGTGTTTACTTCCGTAAACCTCGCACGGCTGAAACCTGTCCATCACTGGTCAGCCACACGTGGGCTCCGAGGTAAATCGAATAGATCGAAGCTGCGAACACGAAATCGCCTAAGAATGAATACCGAAAGAAAGGCAACGCCTGGATGTAGCATTGCGTCAGTCCGACTAAGGTTCGGGGGTACATGTCGAAGAAGCACCAAAACGCAAAGTTGGTAACCACAAAGAACAAAACTGAAGCGACGGCGGCACAACCGACGAATTTGGCCATCGCTGCTATTTCTGAATTCTGAGCACCCAAGGAACAGTGCCGTTTCAGAAAATGGCGGCAGACAACTGGTAAAGCCAACATGGCATAGTTGACCAGCATTAGGCCACCGTGGTAACTGCCGAGGAACACATCACTGATGGCCATGGTTAAAATCGGGACAGACCACGCCCAACCTGCTTGACGAAAATACACAGCCGCCATCATGGCAACAGCGATGACAGGGGCGACGTTAGGTAAATCTTGCAAGAGAACACGTAACCATGCGCCGACACTGATGAGAGCCACCCATACGAACAAATCCGCCTTGGCTACGTTCTTCATCAAATTCTTCTCCTATAAGCACCGTTTGTTTTCTAACAAGACACGTATTTTATTCGTACAGGCCAAACTTCCACAAGCCGTGGTCATCGGGCTCCAGCTCCATTACGGCAAAGCTAGGATCGCCCATCGTTTCGTTGACCCAATAAATCCTATGTTTTCTGCGTTCCTGTTCATTTTTCAAGTCATCACTATGCGTCAAAAAAGCGGTTACAGATCGTTTGCGGCGTACAAGTTGGATGCCTCGAGGGGGCTTGCTGGCGACTTACAACAGGCTTCCAACGGTCATGCGTCCTGCCGAACCAGCTGAGTCAATCGTTTTGGAACGCCGTCACCATAGTCTACAGTCCTTTTTACCGTGTTGGATTTAAGATCTGGATTCCGATGCCGAGGGTTCACTCGCTCTTATTTCGACATTCCTGACACAGACGGCCACAGCCAGCAGCATCGCTCCCATCAACCATTTCAGACATAACTTCGACACCATGAACTCATCACAAGCTTTCCTAGCTTTCGCAGTTTGGATGTAAATCGTCGACTGAACGAACCTCACAAGTGATTTTGACGTAGTGCGATAGTGTACCGGGGCTCCCAATCTAAAAGTCGCTTTTCGTGAGAACGAATGGTCTTTTCCGATATGGAGGAAGGCGTTACGCTGCTGGAATCATTGGGTGCGCAACTTAACGGACACCTTTAGCAAGAAACAGTTTCATGGCTACAACGGATTCGGCGAAAGGTTGTTTTAGTCTCACGGAACCCGAGCCCGGGATTGCTGTTCTGACGTTTGACGCTCCGGGCACGAGCGCCAACATCCTGTCTCAATCGGTGCTGGAGGAGTTTTCTGCACATTTAGATTCGCTGGAACAGCGTGCTGACTTATTGGGCTTGATCATCATCTCGGGCAAACCGGGAATGTTTATCGCGGGCGCTGACTTGCGTGAGTTCGTCGCCTCGTTGGAATCCACCACGGACCAAGTGGTCAATATTTGCCGGCAGGGCCAAACTTTGTTCGGACGATTGTCGAAGTGCCCCTTTGTAACGGTGGCTGCCATCGACGGTATTTGCGTTGGCGGCGGTGCGGAACTGGCGAGCTGGTGTGACCGGCGCATTCTTTCGACCGGGTCGCGTACTGAGTTTGGATTCCCAGAAGTGAAGTTGGGGCTGTTTCCCGGCTGGGGAGGTACGGCACGGACATCACGGATCGTCGGATTAGGCAATGCGGTTGAAATGATCACCAGCGGTGAATCGATCGACGCCAACACTGCCTTGAGCATGGGCTTGGCTTCTCAGGTGGTACCTGCCGACCAACTTTTGCCAGCCGCTACCGCGCTGGTGAAGATCGAACATCAAGCGAACTCCTTTCAACGCGACAGGGAACGTTGGAATGGTCCAGTAACGGTGAACGAAACAGAGTTGGGATTTTTGGGCATCACAGCATCGGCGTATATCCAGGGAAAGACCCGCGGCAAATACCCGGCTCCTTTGGCAGCTCTGGAAACCATACTGGGTGGCGCCACCATAGAGATTGACGCAGCTTGTGAGTTGGAAGCGTCCGGCATGGCAGAACTTTTTGGATCTCCGGTCAATGCGTCCCTTTTAAACATTTTTTTTCTCACCGATCGCAACAAAAAGGACGCTGGTGTCACCAGCGGTTCGCACACTCCCCTAGAAATCTGCTCGGCCAGCGTCGTTGGCTCCGGCATTATGGGTGCCGGCATCGTAGCGGCTAATGTGAAGCGAGGGATTCCTACAACCCTCACCGATGTTTCTGCCGAGGCGGTCGCCCATGGCATACAGGCTGTCGTCCAGGAGGTGTCTTACAATAAATCACTAAAAGGTCCCGATATTGCCTTGGCAGTCGAACGGGTACCTTTGATCAACGGAACGCTGACCGACAGTGAAGTGGCAGCGGCGGACGTTATTATCGAAGCTGTCGTAGAGAAACTCGAAGTCAAACAACAGGTGTTAAAGCGTCTGGAACCTTTAATGCTTGACGACGCCATCCTGGCTTCTAACACGTCGACGATTCCGATCACACAGCTGGCCGCCGGACTGGCCCGGCCGGAACGATTCTGCGGTATTCACTTCTTTAACCCGATTCGTCGAATGAAGTTGGTGGAGATCATTCGAGGAAAACAGACAAGTGACGAAACTATCGTCACCGCCGTAGCGTACGCAAAAAGAATTGGCAAGTCGCCAGTCGTGGTGAACGACGGCCCTGGCTTTCTCGTCAATCGACTGTTGTTCCCATACATGCAGGAAGCACTGACCCTGCTGACCAGTGGCGTGCCGATCAAGGAAATCGAACGTGCTGCCAAAAAGTTCGGCATGCCGATGGGACCCATCGAACTTTACGATATGGTGGGATTGGATACCTCCTTGTATGCCGGTGCGACACTGGCTGCCGCGTTTCCCGACCGAGTTGTGAGCAGCCCATTGTTAGAGGATCTGGTGGCTGCCGGCCGACTGGGCCGCAAGTCAGGTTCTGGGTTTTATTCCTATCAAAACCGAAAACAGCGTCCCGAGATCGATAACACACTCAATGGGTTCTTGGAGCGACATCAATCCGAGAGAGCCTCCTTATCCCATGACGAGTTAACTTCGCGACTATTCATGCCCATGCTGCTGGAAGCCACACGCGTATTAGAAGATGGCATTGTCCGCGATGCTCGAGACGTCGACTTAGCGTTGATCCTGGGAATCGGTTTTCCTCCGTTTCGAGGTGGTCTTCTATTTTGGGCCGACACGATCGGTAGCCAGAAGCTATTAGAACAGATAGAGCCGTTGGAATCTCTTGGTGCCCGCTTTCACCCCTCAAACTTGTTGCGCGGAATGGCCCAAGAAAGCGCAACATTTTATAGGTAACATACCATGCCCGCAGCCGTTGTCATTGATTGTGTTCGCACACCCGTTGGTCGATCCCATCCCGATAAAGGATTGTTTCGACAGGTGCGCAGCGATGATCTGGCTGTTTCCTGTGTGGAAGCCCTGGTGACTCGCACGGGAATTGACCCAGGCATCGTCGAAGATGTCATCATGGGCAATACACAGCAAACGAAAGAACAAGGATTGAATACTGCCAGGACGATTGGGTTGATGGCTGGTTTGAACGTTGCATCCGGCGGTACGACAATCAATCGACTATGTGGCAGCAGTTTGCAGGCCGTCAATCAAGCTGCTCACTCCATCATCGCTACCGCTGAGGACGTCCAAATTGTCGGTGGTCTCGAACACATGCAACATCTGCCCATGGATCATGGCTTGGACATCAACCCTAAGCTGTTTCACCGTACTTCCAAGGGTGCTTTGCATATGGGGGTCACCGCCGAATTTCTGGCACAAACTCAAGCCATTTCGCGGTCAGATCAGGACCAATTTGCCTTGCATAGCCATCGCAAGGCGGCCGCTGCACAAGACAAAGGCGAATTTACCCAAGAGATTGTCCCGGTTTATGGTTTGGACGAAGATGCCAACGTGGTCTTGGCAGATGCTGACCAGTGCGTTCGGCGCGATACCAGCCTGGAAGCTCTGGCCTCGCTACCACCTGCATTTATGCCCGGAACCGGTACAGTCACCGCCGGAAACAGCTCGCCCTTAAATGACGGTGCGGCAGCTCTGTTGGTAATGTCGGATCAGAAAGCCGCAGAATTGGGTTTATCGCCATTGGTACGCATTCGTGCCACGGCCGTGGCAGGCGTGGAACCTTCGATGATGGGAACAGGCCCCGTTCCTGCGACGCAAAAGGTGTTGCGGCGAGCCAACCTGACGTTGAAGGATATTGATCTGGTGGAACTCAATGAAGCCTTCGCTGCTCAGTCTCTAGCGTGCATCCGTATGCTTGACCTTTCCGAAGACAGAGTCAATGTACGAGGCGGTGCGATTGCCATCGGGCACCCATTGGGTGCCAGCGGAGCGCGCATCGCGACAACACTGATCCGAGCCATGATCGATCGCGACGTGAATCTCGGATTGGCTACGATGTGCATCGGCGTTGGTCAAGGCATTGCTACTGTATTCGAACGTGTCTAGGTTTGGCTAAATCCAGGATGTAACCACTGAACCCTATCGCTGAACCTCATTAAAGGAACGCAACGATAGATCCGTCTCGTGGAAGCCCGTATACACCGCCGGTTGCCGACCCGGCCGCTGATCAAGTAGCAGAAAATGACATTCACATGATGGTTCGCGGTCAGCGCTTGGGGTGGGCCGCTTTGGTCTGTTCGGTCGTTGGCATGGTGGGTTGGCATGGACTTCCGCTGCTGCAGCACCTGCTCGAAGGGATGGGATGGAACCATTCAGGGTTACAGCGAGGCGTACAGTTGACACAGGCCTGGTTGACACCTGGAACGCTGGTCGCTTTGGTGGTGGGCACCGTTGGCCTGTTTCGCTTTCAATCCCGTCTAGCGTTAGTGGGCCTGGTTGTCGCTTTGGCAACGGCTGGGCTTCCCGTTCTGCTAAAGATCTACGGTTATCTGCTACAGCAATAGTTCGCGAGAGCTAACTAAAGTGTCGGATGTATCGGATGTATCGAACATACGGTGCCTTCCTAGTAGAAACCGGCCAAGAATCGGGCCTTCCGGTTACTGTTTGCTACAATTGAAAAACAACGTGGCTTACTGTGCCCAAATTTTAGGAGAAACCCATGGTTACCAACGCACCTCAAAGTGATCTGCCACCCATGTCGGACGATCATTTCCAAAACACCGCATCTTTCGCAGAAACGGCGCTCAAATTGGGTGGAAAAAGCGAAGAAGAGGCGCGCCGCACAGGAGCCATCGATAAAGCCGACGACCACGTCGAGTCCCTCTTTCAGCCTCAGTACCAGACTGTCAATAGTCCAGTGCATCGAGCCATCTGGGACGGAAATGTAGAAGTGGATGAGTTTCTCCCGGTCGAAGATGAAGTTTCTCCTGATCTCGACCAGGTGATGAATCGGTCGCTTGAGGTCGTTCAGCAACATCGAGAAGGCAACACCCTGATCAATGCCGACAACAAAATTAGCAACGCGGTGATGGATGAATTGGGCGATGCTGGGTATTGGGGCTTACTGGTGGATTCCAAATACGGTGGCAGCGGGGCACCCTTCCGACATTTCGCCCCATTTCTGACACGTATGGCGATGGTCGATCCGACCATCGCTGGCCTGGCTTCGGTCCACGGCTGTATCGGGGCGGTTGACCCCATACGCACCTTTGGAAACGAGCAGCAAAAACAAGCCTATCTGCCAAAACTTGCCAGCGGTGAGAAACTGTCAGCATTCGCTTTGACTGAACCTGGAGCAGGTTCTGACTTGACGGCATTGAAGACGCGCGCCGAACTTCGAGGGGGAGAATACGTCGTTAATGGCGAAAAACTCTTCATCACCAACGTCGTTCCCGGCCGCACGATCGGCCTGGTGTGCTTGATCGACAACACTCCGGCTGTACTCATCTGTGATCTACCTGAAGAGGAAAACGAACATTTTCAGCTGAAGAAATACGGACTGTGGGCTTTAAAGCATACTTACAACCGTGGCATCGTTTTCAAGGATTTCCGCGTTCCTGCAGAAAACTTACTACAGCCAGGGCGAGGCAACGGTTTGACCATCGCTTACCATGGTCTCAACCTGGGCCGCATATCCTTGTGTGCCAACGCTGCTGGGACGATGCGGTTAATGATGGCTAGCATGCTCCCCTGGGCGCGTTTTCGAGTTACCTATGGCGAACCAATCTCGCAACGAGAATTGGTGCGCCGCCGTCTCGGCCGATTGGCAGGCATGATCGTCGCCTGTGACGCTTTGGTCGCGTGGTGTTCCGGATTGATCGATCGTGGTTATCGAGGAGAAATGGAATGCATCGTCGCGAAAATCTTTGGTAGTGAAGCACAAAAAGAAGCTGCCATTGAATTATTCATGAAGACGCACGGTGGTCGCTCCTTTTTGCACGGTCATATGTTTGGTGATCACGTTCACGAATATCTAGCTCCTTGCATCTACGAAGGCGAAGGAGAGATGTTGGGAATGGCTTTCTTTAAGTCTCTCGTAAAACACCACGGCACCACCTATTTCGAACCCATCGGAAAGACACTGGCCGCAGCCAATATCCGCCAACCCAACCCACTGAACCCATCTCATGCCTGGGCTCTTCGCAAAGTCTTGTGGCCTTATACAAAATGGTATCTGGGACAAAAAATTCAATCTCCCTCGAAACCGGTTCTTCCACCGATGCCAACTAATTTACGCACACACGTCGAATTTGCCGTCGAGCAATTAGCTCGCTCACCAGTAGAAATCAGCGACACTATGCGAAAACACCAGCTCAAACTGGCCGATCGCCAGTGCCGCATGTCAGAATTATCGGCGAGAATCCAATGTCTGGTGGTTATGTTATGTACGAGCTTGTATGGTGCGCGCCAATCCGATGAAGTGGTTCGTGCCGCAGCAGACATTATGTGCCAAGATTTAAAACGCCAATTGTTAGCTAAACGCCCAACTGACAAGTACTTCCGGGACGTCACGGAGTTGGGGGAAACAATAGTAGACGGCGGATTCCGTTCCATCGCTGGCCTTGAACCCGACCAGATCCAGATGTCCTACGACCAGTAAAAACAGCGTATTAGGCCTGAATTTTGATTACCTGGGGCCCTGGACTATCCTCGTGGCGGAAGTAGTTGTGACTTTTCTTTTTCTAAAATCATTGACGTTGTTGGGACGGCATGGTAATCTGATTAATTGATTATGCTATTGTTCAATTTCTAATTTTGTTTAAACAAAAAAGTAATTTCTGGACTTCTAAAACATCAGTTTTGTTCCGCACGGTTCTATAAGGGAAAACACCAATGAAATCGAAATTGTTCTTCGCATTGATAGCTGTTGTGACGTTTTGTATGGAAGCGCAGTCACAAACCATTGGTACGTTGACAATCACCGGAAATTACACCCAGGGCAGCGGCGCTTCTTTAGATATTGAGGTCGCGGGAACAGGTGGACCGGGAACAGGCCATGACTATATCGTCGTAGAGGGCGACGCGACGCTTGATGGTACTTTGAATGTCACGACGTCCTTCTCTCCTGGCGTAGGTGCTTCGCCGGGGCAAATTGGAGACTCATTCACCATCCTGACCGCCAATGCCGTCTCAGGAGATTTCGCTACGTTTAATGGCCGGCACAGGGGAAATGGTTTGTTCTACATGAAAACGGTCAATGCATCCGACGTAACGCTAGGTGCGTTCCAAGCACTTGGTGGAGATGCTAACGGTGATAGGAAAATTGACATCACTGACTTTAATCAATTGGCAACGAACTTCGACCCGTCCGGAGCAAACGACAACGACTGGACCAGCGCTGACTTTAACGACGATGGCAAAGTCGATATTACAGACTTCAACGAACTAGCTGGTAATTTTTCTCCATCAGGTTACAGTGTTGGAACCAGCCAAGTCCCTGAACCGGCAAGCTGCATCACGTTGGGTTGCGGATTGTTGATCGGCATTCTGGCATGGTTGCGGCGGCGTAGATAGCCAAAACGATTTTTAGAAAAACAAAAAAAGAAGGGGGGAAGTGAGTTATCACTTCCCCCTTTTTTTATTTAGACGGGGTTGGTTTCATTACCGAAGACTCGTGATTGCTCCACCGATTTGTGAACCACGATGCCCTACTCGAACGCTCTACAGCGCTCGAGCATTCGTAATCGCTCTTCTGACAGCCCACAACCACATCTAGACGGCCGAAATCACTCGTCGCCAACAGATACCTTGTCCATGGTGTCGCCCTGCACAATGGAGTTGACGACGTCCTGGCCTTCTGTCACCCGGCCAAAAACCGAGTGCTTGCCGTCAAGCCAATCGGTTTTTACGTGTGTGATGAAGAATTGCGACCCATTGGTATTGGGCCCCGCATTGGCCATGGACACGATACCTGGCCCGTCATGTACCAGGTCCGGATGAAACTCATCCTCAAATTGGTATCCCGGACCACCGGTCCCTGTCCCCTGGGGACATCCTGTCTGGACCATAAAATCGTCGATCACCCGGTGAAATTTAAGTCCATCGTAGAACCCGTCTTGTGCCAATTTAACGAAATTTGCGACCGTTTGCGGGACCAACTCGTCGTGCAATTCTATCTGAATATTGCCTTTATTGGTGACAATTGTGGCGGTTTTCATGGTACGGCAACTCTTTCATGCAAGGGGGGACATCAAAAAGTGAAACATAGAGAAAACGATCATATCGCATCATTTGTGGACAGGACATGGGGCTCCAGTCACAAACGTCCATTCGACACAACTCCGAGAAGGGCAGCGTGTCATGACGCCCGAACGAATATATAATTCGTCCTTTCGAGAATTCCCTGGGCGCAACGATTCTCTCATCATCCGCTTTCAAACTCTTGGCATGGATCGGAGACAACCATATGGCTGGCAACGGCAACATCTATTTGGCGGTGGACCTCGGTGCATCCAACGGACGAGTCCTAGCCGGTTGTGTCTCGGAAGATCGCTTGGAAATCAAAACCGTACACCGTTTTTCTAACGGCCCAGTCCAGGTTGGTCACCGACTACAGTGGGACATTCTTGGTTTGTGGCGAGAGATCCAGGCAGGCTTAGGTATGGCAGCCTATCAATACGCAGGACGGAACATTGAATCGGTGGGAGTGGATACTTGGGGAGTCGATTTCGGGTTATTGGGTCGCAACGACGAACTATTGGGGAATCCTTATTGCTACCGTGATTCACGCACGTCTGGTGTGATGGAACGGGTTTTTGAAGTCGTTTCTGCAGACGAGATTTTTTCCCAAACTGGCGTGCAATTCATGGAATTCAACTCACTGTTTCAATGGATCGCCTGGAAACAATCTGGTTCACCGCTGGTCGACTGTGCGCAGCACTTACTGATGATCCCGGATTTACTGCATTGGCTCATGACGGGCGAAAAGGTTGTCGAGCAAACGAATGCAAGTACGACACAATGCTATAACCCTTTGACTGGAGATTGGGCAACGGAGTTGCTCGAGCGATTTCAGTTGCCTACAGAAATACTGTGTCCGATTGTGCCACCTGGGACACGGTTAGGGCCACTGCGACCACATGTCTCAGCGACCACCGGACTCGGTGACATCGACGTGGTACTGCCTGGCACACACGATACGGCAAGTGCCGTGATGGCGGTACCTGCCAAGGCTAGCAATGAAGAGACTTGGTGTTTTATCAGTTCCGGCACGTGGTCCCTGATGGGAGTTGAGATTCCTCAACCCATCATCAATCAATCCTGTCGCCAACTGAACTTTACAAACGAAGGTGGTGTAGGTGGGACAACACGGTTGTTAAAGAACATCATGGGATTGTGGCTCGTCCAAGAATGCCGTCACATCTGGAATGCTGCTGGTAAAGAAGTGGATTGGGACACCTTAACGCACATCGCTGAGCAAGCCACGCCTCATGCAGCTATCATTGACCCCAACGATTTGAGGTTTCTCAAACCGGATAACATGCCGGCAACGATTCAAGAGTATTGTGGTGAGACTTCGCAGCCCATTCCGGACTCTCCGGGTGCCATCATCCGCTGTGCGTTGGAGAGTCTGGCGTTGGAATATCGTCGAGTTCTATCGGCACTCGAACAATTGGTAGGGACCCAAATGGAGACGATTCATGTGGTTGGTGGTGGTACACAAAACCGGCTGCTTTGCCAAATGACCGCAGACGCGTGCCAACGACGTGTTATCGCAGGTCCCGTCGAAGCCACTGCAATTGGCAATATTATGATGCAGGCGGTCGCTACGGGTGTTATCGGGGATATTTTAGAAGCGAGAGAGTTCATTCGAACCAGCTGTGAAGTGCAAGAATACCTGCCCACTGCAGCAGGTCCATGGGACGACTCTTTTCAACACTATTTGGAGCTTTTGCCATAATTCGTCCGTGGGCGAAGCGAGTACACACTCTGTTACCATCTAGTGAAACAGGGCAGTCCTGACATATCTGAACAGCAGCCAAAAACCACCGCGAATTGAGTTTCCCCGCCGTCTCAGTTTCCCCGCCGTCTCAATGGTCCAGGCGGGAAATATCGTAACAGGTGATTTGGGGAGCAGCCTTCCACAACGAGAGCTACGCCACTCCGAAGGCTAACCGACATCATCTTGTCTCCATCACCTTCAAAAACCTCCCTCCGTTTTCGTACCATCCAAACTCGTTAAATCGACACCATTTCAAATCCACCAGAAGAGAAATCCAGTCTCCGCGCGGCAAGGGAAGGGAAGCGATTGCATGGCGAAAGGGAAGCGGGTATTGGTGGTAAAAATCAATTCCCTTTTCACTCAACTGTTTTCCCACGGTCACCACCAAGTCTCCACAAGGCAACCAGTTTTGGGAATCTACTGGTTGGACACGCACTAGGTAGGGAAACGGATAGCGCACATATTGGCGTCGTTCTTCTCCATCGGGCAAACGAAATCGGCTATCGAGCAGTGAGCGCACCTGGCTTCCGATGCTCTTTTCCATCAGTGAACAAGCAGTCGCAACAGCCATATCGCCAGTTTGTGGTTCGGTTACAGATGACATCATTCCAATATCCCCAATGAATCGACGGCGCAAAGTCGAAATCTCTAGACCGTCATACTGGTCCGCAGCAGATGACATCAGAGAATCCGTGGAATAAACGCAGTAGCTTAGCGAAGTGTATTTCGGATCGGAACGTGGTAGTTCCTGCGATGAAGTGACGCGAACGCGTCCAATAGATTTTTAGCTCACAAAACAGCTCGAGTCAAAACAAATCGTCTCGAGCGTACTCAATGGAGCTGCCAAACGGGTTACGGAATCCCGCAAGCGACAAACATGATGACGATTCCATGGAACAGACGTCACTCGCCTCTGGTTCCATATCGCGAGCATGCCAAGGAGTCTAAGCGACGAATCCTCCGGCCGATTTCCTGTTGCGCCACATCAGCAAATCGACAGTTGTCTAACGAGGACTACCTGGAAACTGGTGTCCCATTTTGTCCCGTTTGGTCGCCAGATAATTCACATTATGATCGTTCATCGGAGGCACGATAGGGACCTGATCAATCACTTTCAGATCAAAACCTCCATAGATGAAAGCGTCCGTCTTTTTAGGATTATTAGTCAGGAGCCTTACCTGCTTGAGGCCTAAATCTTTGAGGACTTGAATTCCGACTCCATAATCTCTCATATCCGCCTTAAAGCCCAACGCATGATTGGCTTCTACGGTGTCCAAACCTTGATCCTGCAAAGCATAGGCTTTGATCTTTTCAGTCAAACCTATCCCGCGTCCTTCCTGGGAAAGATAGACGAGGACACCGTTCCCTTCTTGACCGATCATCTCCAACGCCATACGTAGCTGGTCACCGCAATCGCACCGCAAAGAATTGATCAAGTCACCAGTGAAGCAACTGGAGTGTAACCTGACCAAGGGTGCTGCCACACGTGCAGGATCGCCCATCACCAGCGCAACAGGCTGGTGAGATTCATATTTGACATCATAGACAAAGATTTTAAATGAACCGAATCGTGTAGGTAGAGACGCTTCAGCGGTTCGTACGACAAGCTTCTCTGAAACTCGACGTTGGGCAATCAACTGTTCGATAGAGATAATCTTCAGGTCATATTGGCATGCCAAATCCAATAGCTCTTTTCGGTCGGCTCGGCCACCTTCCTCGTTTAGTATTTCGCAGAGGACTCCCGCTGGCGCCAAACCGGCCATACGAGCCAGATCGACAGCTGCTTCCGTGTGCCCTGCACGGCGCAAGACTCCACCTTCCTTGGCCACCAAAGGTAATATATGTCCCGGACGAAGAAAATCATTCGGCTCACTAGCCGGATCGACCAAAGCACGAATGGTCTCTGCCCGTTCGTCCGCTGTGATCCCAGTTTTGACGGAGCGATGATCCACAGTCACTGTGAATGCCGTTCGCAATGGTGCCGTATTATCATCCACCATAGGATTCAAACTCAACTTACGGCAAGCTTCGGGCAACAAAGAGACACAAGGCAAACCTCGCCCGTGAGTAATCATGAAGTTCACCAATTCCGGCGAGATCCGCTCGGCCGCGCAGACAAAGTCTCCTTCGTTCTCACGGTCTTCGGCATCCACGACGATGACTAGTTCACCGCGCGCAATGGCATCAATCGCCTCTTGTATGGTGGAAAACTGCATAGGGTAACTCCTGAATGATTACGCTGTTTTTCATCGGCCTTTGCGGCGATGAAACGGAACACTATGTCTTTGCATCAACTAGCGGTATTATACAAGAGAAAACAGCTGTTATTCCAGAGGCGCTGAAAATCCCGGCGGTCCACATGTTAAGTCGTGCAGAATATGTCGAACAAGCACATTTTTTCCGCGCTCTTTCCGAGAGAATCCGGCAAAGTTTACCTATCCAGGAAGTCCTTGGCGGGCTGCGCCATGAATGTTTAGCAACCACGAAACTGCCGTTGGCTGTGGATTACATGCTTAGCGAAATCCGTCACCAAGGAGCGTTCGCGCCAGCAATGGCCCGTTTGAACCACTACTTCGCGCCCTTTCAAAGTTATTTGGCAATGGAAGCTGAAAACGATCAAGGACGATTCGACACAAGGCTTGCTTTCGATATCTTGCATTTGGAAGCCAAGTATCGTAGCGAGGAATTGACGCAACAAGGTTTGTTCTTATACCAATTTGAAACACTCTGCCGACACCGCCTGAACTATGACCGTGGATTGTCTGCGATAGCAGATGACCCAGTGTTTGATAAAGCCTGGAAAGATTGGATCCTGATCGTCCGTCGTCAAATCGGAATCGTGGATTTTGCGGACATGGTCTATGTACGCAGCCAGTTCTTTCAACAGCGTCAAGAACATCGGCCATCATCAACTCGTGTATCACCGGAGCAAATTCTATTCGGAGAAGCCGAAGGTAAAATTGCCTGGGCCAATCGACAGAAAGATCCACTCTTTTTGTTCTCTGCTTTGCAGCGTCATTTGGGATACCCGTGTGTACCGCGGCCAGAAGCCATCGACCAATCTGCTGATTTGCTGCCGAATATGATGCGCCGTTTAGATCGGTTAGAAACCCGTATGAAGCTGTTGGAAGAAGAACAACGGCAGGGAATCGATATCACCAAATTCTACGGGAGGCCACAATCCTAAAGGTTCACATCCAAGATTGTGGCCTTTATCTAAGGTTTTTCAAATGGCTTGCAGCGTTTCGATTTGTGTGGCCAAGTAGAGGATCGCCAGCCAGGTAAGCCAGAGCAGTAGGGCTGTATAAACGATCACCACAACGGTCCACATCCACTTGGCTTTGGTGGAAAAAGCGTCACTCTTCCACAGCCAAAACAAACCAAACACTGCTAGTACGAGAAAAAGCACTGCCAGCACGTTAGATCGCTGCTGCCACCAAGTGTCCGCACGCTCAGTTTGGACGGACAACGGTCCTGGAATCGCTATCCCACACTGAGGACAGTGTTCATCCGTCGGTTTCAACGAAGCCGAACACTGAGAACAAATCAAACTTAGCACGATAGGCTCGCACATAGCAGTAGCTCATGGAGGTGCTTGGATGTACCTGTCAATCCCGGATTTGCCACTCCGTATTTTTTTCTGAAAACGGCACAACACAAGGATTTCACAAATTTTCAGGTTTTTCTCCGCCGATATCTTGACCGAGTTTTCTCCCTGGCTAAAAATGGTTCCAGATTTGGTTTAAAGCTGGTTGTACTAACATACGTAACATTAGAGGAATTAAACTGACCACATAGGGGGGGATTTGGACGTGCGATAACTTGAGTAATCTATCATTGGTGGTTCATCCCCGGTGATGCATTGCTTCCGCCGTTCACAATATGTCTTCGATACAGGCATACGTCCTCTACGTGCCGTTCGACAAAAGCAGACAGATTCGACTCAGACAGAATCAGTTTGTCTGCCATATCGAACCGTTAGGATGATAATCGTCCCATCAACGATTCATTCGTCACATGGCCATTTAACAAATGCCTGTGTCCTAGCGGAGTTGTATTTCTTATTGAAGTTGCCAAGTTGTGTGACCGGCTGCTGGCCCGCATCATTCTCAAGACGGACCTATAAGGCAGAGTGGAACATGGCTAAAGCGACCTCGGCCGAGAATTGTAAGCTTAACAATCAGTTTGATGAAGTTCGACGTGCTTTGCTTGAGGACAGATTTCGTGACTCCATGGAAAAGCCCTTAGCTTATTGGGCTTTACCAAATGATCGGCGACTTCCTTTGGCATTCCTAGGACGTACCCTCGGCGATCTCCTCGACACATCCTTTGACGATTTGGCAAACACCGCCGGGATTGGACAAAAGAAGATCGGTTCGCTGGTAACGCTCTTGCACCGAGCTTCCCAAGAAAATTCCAGCGACACACCTGTCCCAGCCAGTGTGGGTGTTACTGAAGTGATAGAGAATTTCCCATTCTCCACCGCCGATGGAGTTCCACCTCAGCAATTCGACCCATCGCTGGTTTCGGAAGCTTTGTGGGCAAAGTGGCGGGATACTGTCCGGTCGAATGGATTGGGAAACGAGGAATTGGGCCGTCTGGCACCTACCCTCCAATCTTTACCGACGGTGATCTGGACGACGCCGTTGAGCGCTTACGTCAACTACTCGGTCTCAGAAATCCGACAACTGAAAACGCACGGTGAGAAGCGCGTGCGTGTGGTACTGGAAGTCTTTTACTTAGTGCATGAACTCGTGTCGTCTGCAAATCAACAAGGTCATCTTGATGTCCGCTTGGTTCCTAAGTTTATCGATCCCATAGAACGTTGGATCATTAGCGTAATGGGACGTCCGACTGGACCAACGAACGATGAAGTCCGAAACGAACTTGCGTTGCCGATCATTTCGCAAATAGAAACGGACGCTGGGCCCGCCGTGGCACAATTGGCATCCAGTCGTATTGGACTTCATGAACCACCTATGAGCGTACGTATGCAATCTCGTAAGCTGGGGGTAACACGCGCTCGGATCTACCAATTGCTCGATGATTGTAGCAAGATCATGAACGTTCGCTGGCCAGAAGGAGATGACCAGTTAAGGTCGTTTACCAATTGGTGTGAATCAGCCTGTTCCAGTCCTAATGATCTATACCTGCTGAATGGCGTGCGAGAGTTGTTCTATCCCGACAAGTACTCGACCCAGCATGATTCTGAGACAGAAATTCACACCAACAGCGAATAAGCCTTCTGTTTGTTGATGTGGGTTAGCCCGCTCGGGCCTGGGGGTAAAAGTCATCATGATCGTGCCTAAGACGTGAGCGTCTCGCACGGCTGATCGGGATCGTGATACTTTCGGTAGGTGCTTCGTCAACGCCAGCTTCTGCAGCTGAGGTGCTGTATTCCACCATGAGTTGGAGCAGCGCGGCCTCATGGCGTCGTGCATCTGCCACGTTCGAGATTCCCCACACCCGTCCCAGTAGCCGCTGGAAGGCACTACCGCGAACGATGTCCAACACAAACTGATGGGTACATGCTAGCGGGTGCAACAGAACGGCCCTCCAACGGCCGATCTGCTCCGCGTGGCGCAACACAAGTCTTTCGGCTGATGATCCCGCACGAAATGCCGAACCTGTTGGCATGATTGGTGGAGGCCCTAAGACGCGACAGTCGGAAACATAATCTGTGTGGAATCCCAATACCTGTAATGACCAATCTAGACTGACGTTCAGTGTCTCATAGCTGAGTTCGTTAGAACGGAGATTGACTTCCAACAAGTCCAACAGTAGATCGCGTCGGAAAAATGCTGCCTCGAAAGGTGGCCCGATCGACCGCGATCGGTGGCGTGTGCTCGTCCATTTTCGCGACCCTGCCAATCCACAATGGATGCCACAGGACAACATATGTCCTTCGTCATCCATGATCACGGGAGTCACGGCCCCACAAACGTCAGATTCAAAGCTAGCCATTGCGGGTTCCAGCCACCCTTCCGTGACCCGCATCCCACTTGCAAGTAAATGCGTGACCGCTCCTTGGCTCGCCAACGCTCCGGCCTGGATGATTTCTGCGAAACTAGACTGAGGATCGACACGAACGAATCTCACTTCGTCCGCTAAATCGTATGGATCTGAATAATTCCCGTGGTGTACAACAAGCACCTCGGCGTCCCGAGGTCGCTTCTCTAGAACCGATACGAGAGTGTCCTCTAACAGGTCCACACGGTATCGAGCGGGAATCACAATCGAGACACTAGGCATGGGAAAAACCTTCCTTGGTTTTCCTCAACATGGTTGCGTTTGCTAGCAGGTGGAATAGCAGGAAAATGCTTACTCACAAGCCTTACACTGCCACCACGTAGCTGACGACCGTTTACAGTGCTGGGACACGCAGGCCGATGGCGATGCGCGACTTGGCTACTATTGTTTTCTTCGGCCTGCCAGGGGCTCTTAGTTTACCCTGGCTCGTGGTCTTCGTGTGGATCCCCGACAACTTGCCGTTCCTCCCCTGTATCAGGTGCCCATTGTCTCAATTTCAGAGAATCGTCGCAAAATGAGACACTTTCTCCACGACGGCACTAGCAAACCTGGAAATCCAGCAAAGTTTTGTTCTGCATAAACCACATCCACAACAAAACTTGTTGCATTCGTACTTGTAATCACTACGAAACTGGCACACTGCTTGCATTCTATTGGATCTGAACAGCAGAAGAGGCTCATTTTTCTTGAGGCAATGCCGTCCCCAAAGACGGAAACCATACCTGGTTGCCATCAATTTAAGTCTTACCCCCTCGTGAGTGCGGCCCGTTGAATCGTATTTGGCGGGCCGTATCTCTTTTCGAAATTGACTACAATATCGATCGTTGTGCGACATCAGGGAATCAGGAAATGACTAGCTTGTATTCGATGGCAACGCGCCCTTGGTTTGACTTTTCGATCGCTTTGCTGGTGGTAGCGACCTCAGTAGGTACTGCACCAGGCAAAGAACCACAATTTACATTTATCGAAAACTCTGTGGGCATCAGCCAAGTCGTTGACATGAATCAGCACGGTCAGATTGTCGGCCGGAAAGAAGTCGCACTCGATCCTCTGGGACTGGGCCAGGTCCCATATTTTTTCGCAAACGGCGAGGAGCAGCGGATCGAGGTGTTGGCCGGATACACCAACGTTGACCCAGAAGCGATAAGCGATGACGGTACGGTTGTCGGTTTCGTCAGCCGATCACTGACGCACCCCGCAGGAAGCCTACAAGCCTTTTGCTGGAACGCCCAAACCGACCAAACGATTGGGTTGGGCACACTGCCGGGACATCGTGGTTCTCATGCCCTGGACATCAGTGCAGACGGCCATTGGATCGTCGGTTATTCCACAGGATCCAACCCTCCACGCATGCTTCCATGTGTGTGGAGAAAAACGTCTACTGCTTGGAAATGCAGTTCGTTAACCACCATTCATGACTACAATCCCGTGCTATTGGCAAGTCGTGTTGTCATCAGTGACGATGGCAAGCAAATTGCAGCTTGCATCACCGCGCGGATCGCTTCTGGTGAATTCCCCATGTATGAAAGTTCCTTGTTTAAATGGCAACAAAATGAAGCTGGCAAATGGAAACATCGTCAGCTTCGAGACGGCCCATGCCGGTTGTACGGCATCAACAATCAAGGAATGCTCACAGGTTCTGTCATCTTGAACAACCATCGCCGGGCTTTTGTTATCAATGCCAATGACAAATTCCAGTTGCTGGATTTGCTGCCAGGTGACCAGAGCAGTCAGGGGCTCGCCATCAACAATCAAGGCACAGTGGTTGGATACAGTGACGATCCGTACGGACCAGAAGGTGGTCCTCAAGCATTTGTCTGGTCCAAAGACAAGCCAACTCCGCTCAAGTTTCCTAACATGATGATGTATAGTTGTGCTCAAGCGATAAATGACCATGGACAAATCGCTGGTTATGTGGAGAAAGGGTCAGAAGTCGAAGACCGCTCCGTCTCGTTTATTATGTCGCGTTAAAACAAGGCGACTCGGCTTGTGCCAGCCGCCATCTGAAAATCGCTATCACGAGTGCTAGCCAAGAAGCATTGCCAAGCGATCACTGTTAAACTACGTCAACTTTCTGGCCTTATCTCCAGGCCATCATTTCCTCCCACAGTTTCAGACGATGCAGTAGTGTACTGTAAGCGTATTGGCAATTCGTCCGTTTACTTGATCATTCACAGCGATAGACAGCCTGGGGGTGCTTGCACGTTGTCGGCCATCGTTTAGGTCGTAGAACACCCTTGGCACCTGCCAATGACGCTCCCAATTCGACTCTCGAACCCTGCCAGATTGCAAATGACAAAGCTCACCATGTCCCATTCAGGTTCCCACGCAGATACCGTTCGCGAGCTCATCCACAACCAATTCCAGGAACTTGGCTATGCGGAAAACCAGCCTTTTCTGGAAACCTTTTTGATCCACGGTGGGCATTTCTGCGGACGGAGATTCCGCCAAGGTGACGGGTATGCTATTTGGCTCATCGACGAAAATTCCGTTACCTTTTATGGTAACGACGGTGAAGAACTTCTTGTCATCATGCCTGCCATCGAAGTCACCTCCCATCGTCGCGCTGCTGGGGCTTGACTCGGACAGGACCTGCCGTTGCTTCCACAGCAAATTCACCTTCTTCAAAACTGCAGCGGTTTGTGACACGAGGAGCAACCCATTACCAGTGACACCGTCAAGCGGTTGAATCTGTACGATGCCGTAAGTCTGATGATTGGCATTGTGGTGGGCGTAACGATCTTCGAATCTCCTCCTACTGTCTTTAGCAATGTTTCCGGACCGTGGCACGGTATGGGAATCTGGCTATTGGGAGGAATGCTGTCATTGATCGGCGCTTTATGCTACGCAGAATTAGCATCAACGTATCCCCACTCAGGGGGCGACTATGTTTACCTGACGAAAGCATTCGGCCCTGGTGTCGGATTCTTATTTGGTTGGGCTCAGCTTGTCGCGGTGCTCACTGGAAGTACTGGTGCCATGGCATACGTGTTCGGTAACTACGCCAGTGACCTTTGGTCTTTGGCAGACAAACAAGTGGTACTTTTAGCTATCCTGGCTGTGGTCCTGTTGTCGTTTGCCAATATGTTGGGCCTCGCCATGGGAAAAACTGTGCAAAACCTCTTAACGGTTGGCAAGCTTACAGGCGTCGTGGTGATTGTTATTTCAGGCGTGCTCTGGGGCAATGGTACCTCGTTTGCAACGACAGGCCCCGTCCAGGGACGTGGTTGGGGATTGGCAATGATTCTAGTCCTTTACGCCTACGGTGGATGGCATGACATGGCATTCGTTGCTGCCGAAGTCCGGGATCCTCAACGCAACATTCCCCGCGCACTCGTTCTCGGTACCGCAACGATCACGTCGATCTACTTGGCAATCAATTTTGCCTATCTATGGGGGCTTGGCTTTGAAGGGTTAAGAATGAGTAACACGCCCGCAACGGATGTTTTGAAGGCAACACTTGGTGAGCGAGGTTCAATCTGGATGAGCATTCTAGTAATGGTTTCGGCACTGGGAGCCGTCAACGGTATCATCCTCGCCGGGTCACGCATTTATGCGACCCTAGGAAACGACCATTGGGTGTTCGGCTGGCTGGGAGGATGGCATACTGACTGGGGAGTTCCGGTGAGATCCATTGCTGCACAAGCGGTGGTGACGACGATTCTGATTGCCCTAGTCGGAACGGAAAACGGGCAACAATTGGTCGATCAAGGATTGCATTGGCTGCACATTCGACCTCTGCCGTGGACGGACTTCGGTGGTGGATTCAATCTACTGGTCAGCGCCACCGCTCCTGTTTTTTGGCTGTTTTTCCTGGCCTCAGGCTTGTCTTTGTTCATCCTACGTTTTCGATACCCCGCTGTGGATCGTCCATTTTCCGTGCCCTTCTATCCATGGCTTCCGGCGACATTCTGCTTGATGTGCTGCTTCATGCTGTATGCCAGTTTCGACTATGCGAGATGGTTGTCACTGATTGGGATCGTTCCCGTCCTGTGTGGCATTCCGATCTATGTGGTCACACGAACCAATCCATCACAACGCGAAGCGCCGCAGGCAAAAAAAGGCTTTTGAACAGCGCGAGAATCTCGACCTGGAATCCTTCCTACTGCATACTGTAACTCTTTAGCCCCCCGCATATACCAAAGCAGGCGAATGATCTATCGACAAATCACAGTATACGGAATCGTCGGGCTTAGCGACTTTGTGTCTTCACTACTTGTATTTGCTGTCACACGTACTCTGGCCGAACAAGGGGCCGGGACTTTTGCGATGGGGCTGGTCGGCGGCGGTTACGCAGCGACGATTTCGTTAAGTACGTTTTTTGGCGGCCGTCTTGCCGACCGAGTAGGTCATGTCCGAATTATTCTGTGGGCAACACTGTTTTTGCTGCCCTGCGTGCTGGTCATTGCCATGGCTGATAGCC
The DNA here is from genome assembly GCA_022448645.1 of Pirellulaceae bacterium. The sequence continues at coordinate 164,851 of JAKVBZ010000003.1, read as the reverse complement.
GAAGTTGGCCGTTTGTGGCAGCGTACATCATGGCTGGGCTTGGTACAGGTTCGGTCTATCCCGCATCGATGGTGTGGTTGACACTGGACCAGCAACGTACTGCCTCATTCTCACGGCTCATCCTGTATTGCCTGGCCTGGAACTTGGGAATGGTATCGGGACATGCCAGCGCAGGACAATTGTTTGGCATTTGGGGACCTTCTGCGGTGCTCTATTTTGCGGCTGGTGTACTGCCTTTCATGTTAGGATTCGTCGTTTGGGGAAGCCGCAAAACGAACAAAACACAGGTGGATCCGGACGCGCATGAGGCCCAGACGACGTACTCTAACTACCAGGTCCAACTGGCAGGTGCTTTTACGTGGCTCAGCTGGGTTGCCAACGTTGGCGGTACGTTCGCTATGAGTATGGTGCTTTACTTGTTACCAGCCTTAGCGGTTGAAATTGGCATTAGTTCTCAATACCAAGGAGGCATCGTGGCGCTCAGCCGGTGCGTAGTGATCCTCACATACCTATGCATGACCTGCTTCAAACACTGGCGGTTTCGCTTTCTGGGCGCGGTGAGTAGCCAAATACTGGCGATCGTAGGCCTCGTCTACATGGCCTTCGCACAAAACGGCATTCAGCTGACGTTGGGACTAGCTACCTTTTCGATTTTGCCAGCATACAACTATTTCGCCAGTCTGTTTTACAGCACGGTAGGCAGTGCCGTATCTGAACGTGGTACGTGGTGTGGGATCCACGAAACCACTTTGGGCATTGGCCTGACGTTGGGTGCGGTTTTAGGAGGCTGGGTAGGGCAACACAACGTGCGTTTCTGCTTTTTGTTGGCAGCTTCTGCCATAGGTATCCTGACGATGATTCAGGCGATCCTGTATGCAAAACTGGTAGCACCTCGTCGGGCCTCCGGCAAGATAGCTGGCGGCATCAACCCCGACTGGTAACTCGACGAATCCACCCAGTAGGCATTTCGCAACGGTGTCACCGTTGCAAAATACTGGTTGCTAGATCGGTAGCGGCCCTGAACTCATTCCAGCGACGGTTTGAGCTGCCGATGGACTTCTTCCACGATCGCATTCTCGACGGCAGGCGCCCAAACCGTTGGCAATCCGTAATAAATCATCGCTCCGCTACCCTCATAACCTCCTTCACGCAACACACGACGCGAAGGAATGTACGCCATGACATCATGTGCGTAAGCCGCCACCCAGGTTTTCGCGGCAGCCAATTCGGATTTCAGCCGCAAAGCGTAATCCACGACAACCTCCCCTCCCAAAGTGACGAATTGTACGTCGTTTCCTAGCTGCCACGATCCAATAGGATATGGATACGTGACTGGAAGCGCTGCGCCATCTGCCATCTGTTCCAACAGCAAGCGAGCTCGTGCGGCCACGAATTTGTTGTCGGCACGAGCGTCACGCTCGATCTGCTCTCGATCGGGAAGCTGATCCAAAGACAACTCAATTTCGCGGTAGTTGGTCTTTAGGGTTGAGGTAACCGCAGACATTTGGCTGGTCAACAAAACACTGTCCACCGCGTCGGCCAAGCGTCTTCCATAATGCCGAGCAAGCTCGACGCTTCGACGTGGCAGTGGATTTTGATCAGCTCCACAGCCGGCAAAAAACAAAGCCATACATTCGGGATGGCGAGACTCCAATTCAAGCTGCGCGAAACCAGGGTAGTCACCTGACCATTGGTACGAACTGAGCACGGTTGCGTGGCACGCGTACCCGAATACGATCGCAGACAGTTTTCCATTGGCATCCTTCACTGCCAGCACAGGTACATCATGATCGAAGGGCCCCACCAATTGCCCGGCCGCTCTCCGCAGCGGAACTTGTCCCTCTGGATTGTTACGTCGGTTCACAGCAAATGTCGCAGAGCCATTACCCCAAGACAAGCTACACGGAAGACGCATTTCTAGTGCTTGACGAACAGCCTCTACGGACTTTTGCTTCAACCATTCCGTGTATTCGTCTACAAGAGCTTGTTGTGCGGCACTAATGACACGATAGTGCAATGGTGAGAGGTTCTGACCTACAACAGGTCCCGTATGTGTGTGCGAAGTACAAATGGCGATCTGGTTCCGTTGCAGTTGAAATTCTTCGGACAACATGCTGCAGAGTTCCACCGACAGCTGGCGGTCAATCCCAACCAAATCGAGTGCCAGCAGGACTCCACGATGTCCTGTCGCATCCTCTAAGACAAGCGCTTTGGCCCACAACTCCGTGAGCGTTCCATCGGCCGGTTGATCTCGGCCACCGTAACCTGCCATCCACATGGACTTCTGCGGCGTGATATTTTTTCGACCTATCCCCATAAACCAATCTGCATCCGCTGCGACCAACATGGACGACGACCATGTGGCGGTTATCATGGCAGCCAAAATAATGATAATGCGTACCAACATTCATGGACCTCCAAGAAATTTTCAATCGTTAGCCGTTCCGTCCGCTTTAAAATTTGGACGGTTGTCTGGCAAAGACTTTGCCAACAGCCTACTTGCGCCACGGAGAAAGTTCAAGGATTTGATGATTCACAGTCAGTCACACAGATCGTGAGCGATTCAGTCGAAAAACATGTGACTTGACGTTGCTCGCAAAGCTAGCGGCGGCCGCTACAACCGTTCCATCTCTCTCAAGTTCACTCTTGGTCTCGCCGATCTAGTAGCTGTCGCGTAGGCGGGCTCCATGCGCAGTTCGCTGCCTCCCCGCTCCTAACGCCTCGACTTTTCATTGCGGTCTTAGCTCACGACGGGATCACGAAAAAGGGTGCTGTATGCAACGCTTTTTGATGTGCTGGACAGGTGTTTTCATCTGTGTGATGACAGTCGGGTGTGCCATTTGCCAAAGTCCCTACGACACGTGCTATCCCACATATGGCGGTACCGGCGGGTGTGAGGCACAACGTCAAGGCCGCGCTGGTTCGATTCTCGATTCGCCTGTAGGAGGGTACAACCACTCCAATGTGTGGAGCGTTGAAGAAGAACTCGAACCGATTCCTCAAACTGCCGACGACGAAGACTCTGGGGTATTTCCGAAGATTGTCCATCCTGACGTCGCAATGCCAGCAGGCGAATAGTGACACCTCGATTGCTTGCAAGCGCACACCGCTATATCTCTGAAGTAGACTCTTAATTGGTATTGCGTACCGTGGGTAAAACTGGCGGTCTGACCATAAGACACGAGTTGGTTTTCACCAAGTCGGGGGCCCTCAATTGGCGTAGGTAGCATTCATGGATGCTGCTAGAATCCGCCCACTTCGTGGTTTGTTAATTCATTCAAAAACCACTTATGGCTGGGGTGTTAACACCGTTTGAGTCAGTCATTTGTCCAGTCTGTTTGTCCAGGGAAGACACCAACAATGAGACTTCACGGAGCCACGCTGATCGTCCTGCTGTTCGCGATGTTGATGCCCACCGTAGGATCGACACAACAGCAACCAGCCCCTGCAGCCGCTGAACAACAACCCAGAACCCCACGTACCGCTTCTCGCCAACCGCAAGTCGACCGACAAGTAGCAAACGCAAGACAGGTCTCCCCTCCCTTTGTGCTGTCACCTACAGAAGAGGCGCGTGTCAATAACATCCTGCAGAATTGGCAGGCCAGAACTGCTGACATTCAAAGATTTAGTTGTCAGTTTCAGCGTTTCGAGTATCAACCTCAATTTTCAACTAACAAAAACAAACCTCACAGCATCAGCGAGGGTGTTATCCATTTCCGCTCACCTGACAAAGCAGAATTCCAAGTCATCCGTCGCACAACGAACGGCCAAGTAGAAACAGGGGATCACATCGAACACTGGATTTGTGACGGTTCCACAATCTATGATTATGATTCACGTCAAAAGCTATTGCGTGAGCAAAAGCTGCCTCCGGAATGGCAGGGCAAGGCGATCACTAATGGTCCACTTCCGTTTTTATTCGGTGCCAACGCCACAAAGATCAAGGCACGCTATTGGGTCCGGGAAGTTGATGCACAGCGACCAGGAGAGATTTGGTTAGAGATCCATCCCAAAACAAGAGAAGACGCCTCAAACTATCGCTTGTTACTCGTGATGCTCTCTTGGCAACATCAGCAAGATGATTTTCTTCCCAATGGCATGAGAGTGTATCGCTTAGGGAATACCTATGAAAACTATTCCTTTACGAAGCGGGCCATCAACGCGCGTCAACGTTTGTTTGAGAATTGGGTAGGGGGTCGTTTTCGCCCCAGCGTACCCCCAGGTTGGAAACGCGTCATCGACAACAACATGGCAGGCGGAGAAACCGCAACAGGCACGAATCGAGTCGCCCGAAAGCGTGAGAATAACGAAGAAATCCGTACACCCCAGTGAGTTTTGGAGTAGCCATCCACACGGACCTGACGACATGTGTCGGGCTGTGTACAGCATAACGCTTTGCGACCCATGGTATTGCTTTCCTGGGATTGTCTAGCGCCCTATAATTTCTCAGGGCTGTTACAGTGAGTGGGTTGGACCCAGCCAGCCTCCCACTAAGTCTGTGGATGGGAATTGTCACGAAACTCAATCTCGGTAGTTCCGCGTGAGTGACAAAAAAATACTGCTGAGTGGAAAATCGTTTACTGCCAGCGGGGCCATTCGGCGTCCGAGGTCGTTGCGGGCAACGTATCGAGCTGTTGTTTTGTGCTGGATCGCTGGACTCATCGGCCTGACAACTCACCCTCTTTGCGCAGACACCGGTTCACCAGCGCTGCTCGTACGTGTGCCTTTGCCCATCGGTGGGACCGTCGATGAACAAGTACGCAGGCAGATTGACCGTTTCTTGAATTCCAACAATGCGGGTGACAATCGCCCCGTTCTCGTGCTGGAGTTTTCAACTTCTGGAGACAACTCAGGCAATGGAAGCCAGTTCGAGAGATCTTTTGCCCTAGCACGTTTCTTGACAAGCCATCACACAAAGGGAATGCGTACAGTTGCCTATTTGCCGCAATCATTGCGTGGCCATGCGGTCTTGCCCGCGATAGCTTGCGAAGAAATTATCATGGCCCCCAACGCCACATTGGGAGCTGCAGGTGTCGACGAGGAGGCCATCGATCCCACAATCGTCAGCGCCTACCAAGAGATCGCCAATCGCTCGCGGACGGTTCCGGCTGCATTGGTGCTAGGAATGGTCGATGCCGACTTGGAGGTGCTTCGGGCAGAAACAGCTCAGGGGACCCATTATGTGTTGCGAGATGATTTGGATGCGTTACAAAAAGACTCGGCCGTCGCTCAGATTGAAACGGTGATACCTGCTGGCGAGTTTGGTCATTTTTCCGGTGACGAGCTACGGTTGGAATTTGGATTTGTGTCACGACTGGCGGTAGACCGATCCGAATTAACACGAGTACTCGACCTACCGGCGCGTTCGCTCCGCGTAGATGCCAAAGGTGCCTCGGGCCAATGGAAAGCGATTCAGGTTAAGCTGACGGGTGCCATCGACAGCAGCGCACAACGACGAGTGCAGCGGACCATCGATCAGGCGGTACGTGATTTGAATGTCGATTTTATATGTCTGTGGCTAGACAGCCCTGGAGGCGTCCCAGCAGAAAGTTTGAACGTGGCCAATTATCTGGCAGACCTTGATAGCAGCCAAATCCACACGGTCGCCTACATCCCCAACGAGGCACGAGCAGATGCGGCATTGGTAGCTTTCGCCTGCGACGAATTGGTGATGCATCCGGACGCAATCCTGGGAGGGCCTGGTGTATACCAAATGGACGCTGGTGAAATCCGCGACGTCCGAACAGCCTTACAGGAGAATTTAGCTCGAAAGAAATCTGCCAATTGGTCATTGATCGTGGCCATGCTTGACCCCGAGGTTGCCGTCCATGAATTCCATTTGCCCGGTGCCAAGGTGAGTCAGTTTTTTTGCGAAGACGAGTTGCTACAACAAACGGACCCTGATCGCTGGGAACGTGGCACATTAGAAGTCGACCGAGAAAACGTATATCGTGTCGACGGAAAACGGGCGCAACAGATCGGTTTGGCGACTCATGTCGCGACTGATTTTGAGGCTTTCAAAGAACTTTTTCAATTGGAAGACGACCCGGCACTCGCTGAAGCAAGTTGGTCGGAAACGCTCGTGGCAGCTCTCGCTAGTCCCGAGCTTGCCGGTGTATTGTTGTTTGTTGCCGGGTTCGCGTTAATTGTGGAACTGATGTCCCCGGGTATTGGAGCTGGAGGCTTTGTGGCTCTGTTGTGCTATACCCTTTTTTTCTGGAGCCAGCATTTGCACGGGACGGCCGGATGGCTGGAATTCCTGCTTTTCTTGCTAGGAGTCAGCTGTGTCGCCATGGAGTCATTCGTCATTCCAGGATTTGGAATCTTTGGTCTAGGCGGTGGGGCTTTGGTCATCGCATCGTTAGTCCTAGCCAGTCAAACTTTCTTTCAGATTCCTCAAAACGCGTACCAAATCGTTCAGTTGCGTAATTCATTGTTGGTGGTGCTAGCCGCAGCGGCTGGACTGATCGCGGCCTTGACGATTTTTCGTCAATACCTGCATCAGGCACCCATATTGCGTCGTTTGATGTTGCTTCCACCCGCAGGCCACCAACGAGAGACACAAGCCCAAAATGAGTCGCTCGTACAATGGGACCATTTAACGGGTCAGCATGGCCGCACAACGACTCGATTAAGCCCTGCCGGCAAAGCACGCTTTGGTGAAGAATTGGTGAACGTGATCAGCGACGGAGAACTACTCAACGCTGGTACGAACGTTGTGATTGTTGAAGTTCGAGGGAATCATGTTGTCGTGAGCAAAACCACCTAATCTTCGGTGGTTGCGCACACAGCTAAGTCGTATCCATATGAAATCTCCTCCAAACAGGTAACACGACGATTGACGTTAAGTGAATTGTCCGCATGATGTCTGTATTGTTTTGGCCTCTGTTCCTGTTATTCGTGGCACTTGGGTTTGTCATACTTGAACTCATGCTGCCTTCGGGTGGTGCGCTCAGTTTCCTGGCAGCTGTCTCTGCCATAGCGTCCGTGGTGGTCGCATTCATGAATGGAGGACTGACCGTGGGCAGCGTGTGGATGACGTCCACATGTTTATTGTTCCCCATGGTGATTTGGCTCGCCTTCCGTATATGGCCTTACACCCCATTCGGGCGACAACTGTTCAACATCCCCGAAACTGGCACGAACGATAGCCATGATCGCCGTCAAGCGTTGCTAGGGCGGTACGGCATCGCAGTATCGGTCATGATTCCAGCGGGGCGTATCGAAATCGATGGCGACACGTGGGACGCCGTCACTGAAGGCATGTCAGTGGAAAAAGGTCAACCGGTAGAGGTCACTGAAGTTGCTGGGAACCGCATCGTAGTGCGGCCTTCCAGCCATTCCGTGGACGTGCCGATGAAATCTGCGGAGGACCTCTTGTCTCGTCCTCTGGACAGCTTTGATTTGGAAGGTTTAGACGAACCGCTATCTTGACAATAGGAACAAACTGGGATACCAATGCTATGGATGAAATCAAAAGATTTCCAAGCGGTATCAAGATTCGGAAACCACTTCTAGAGAACCAGTGAAGGCCACACAGGACGTTTCTGCAGCGGCCAGCATTCTAATCTAAACGTTGAAGGCACGATCCCATGGATTTATGGCAGATTCTGGTTATCGTCTTAGTCGTCGCGGCGCTGATTGTCGCGATGATATTCTTGGCCATCTTTGCACGCTTCTTTCGCCTATGGATTCAGTCGGTACTAACGGGCGCTGAAATTACTATCGGCAATCTTATCGGGATGTACCTTCGCAAGGTGAACCCCGGTGTCATTACGCGCACGAAAATCATGGCTGTACAGGCCGGACTAGATAATGCTGACGGTTTAACTACAAAGGCACTCGAAGCTCATTATTTGGCGGGCGGGAATGTGCAACGTGTTGTCCAGGCGCTGGTTGCTGCCAACAAGGCAAAAACAATTGACTTAGATTTTCGGTTGGCAACCGCGATCGACTTGGCAGGACGAGATGTGCTCGATTCCGTTCAAACAAGCGTCTATCCGAAAGTGATCGATTGTCCTGCTAAGGGTGCAAATCGCCCTTCCCTGGACGCAGTCGCCAAAAACGGTATTCAGTTAAAGGTAAAGGCTCGAGTTACCGTACGAGCAAATTTGCAGCAATTGATCGGTGGTGCCACCGAAGAAACGATCGTCGCTCGAGTTGGCGAAGGCATCGTTAGTGCGATTGGCTCCGCTGGCTCGCACAAAAATGTCCTCGAGAATCCCGACTTGATCTCCAAGGCTGTACTGGCAAAACGTCTGGATTCACAGACCGCATTTGAAATCGTGTCGATCGACATCGCAGACATTGACGTCGGTGACAACATTGGAGCTCGGCTTCAGGCCGATCAGGCGGAGGCGGATACACGAGTAGCTCGCGCTAAGGCCGAACAAAAACGTGCCATGGCGGCGGCAGCTGAACAGGAAATGATCGCCAAAATCGAAGAGAGTCGCGCTAAGCTCGTGGAATCTGAGGCCGACGTGCCGAAAGCAATGGCCGAGTCGTTCCGAAGTGGTAAGTTGGGCATCATGGATTATTACAAGCTGCGAAACGTCCAAGCGGACACGGATATGAGAACCGCGATCGCCAAGCCCACGACAAATTAGTCCTGGAACATCGAACGGTCCACTTCCGTCAACCCTGTTCCTGCGGGTTGGTCAAACACCTTCCTCGTCAATCAATACCCTATGGCAAGTCCAACCCTACTCATCCTGGCCGCCCTCGACGTAGATACGATCATTCAGGTGCTGATGGTCCTGGTGTTCATCTTACTGCCTGTCATCCTCAAGACTTGGAATGCGATTCGTGGCGGGGATAACGCTAAGGTAGAAGGGCAAGCCCAGGCTCATCCTGGCGAAACATCGTTGGAAGATCAGATCGCTGATTTTCTCCGTCGCGCTACGGAACAAAGTCACTCACCGCCCGCGACTCCGACGTCACCGGATCCTGAACCAGAAATTCTCATCGCCGAAGCGGTTCACGCGGAACCCGTCGTGGCCCAGTTAACAGATACTTACAATCATGATGACGAAGGCGGCCAGCACCTTGAAACCCAACTGGAGTCGCATCACATCAAGAGCCGTCTAACCTCGACCAGTGACGCCGTCGAGAAGCGTGTTCATGAACACCTTGATCACCGCCTGGGAACATTGCAAGGCAGTCAGTCAGAAGCGGATCCGAAAACGGACGAACGACTTCCCGAAAAGGACTATGTAGACCATTTCGAGACTGAAGATTCGTCAGAAGACACCCTACAAGCCTCTGATGTGGTTGATGTACCAACCATGTTGTCCGACACGCGCAATCTGAAAACCGCTATCATACTAAACGAGATTCTGACGCCAGTGTCATCACGCTGGTAATACATACAAGGAGATCACTCACTGTGGCAGTTATCGACATCGTCCCCGGAAAGACCCGCATCGGTTGGATTGGCACAGGAGTCATGGGAAGTAGCATGTGCGGGCACCTGATAAAAACAGGTTTTTCAGCAACCGTTTACAGTCGCACACAGGCCAAGGCACAACCACTTATCGACGATGGAGCTCAGTGGGCCGAATCCCCAAGAGCTGTCGCAGAACAAAGCGATGTGGTGTTTTCAATTGTTGGATTTCCGGAAGACGTGCGCGCCGTAATGTTGGGCGAACAAGGAGCCCTGGCCGGCTGCGAAAATGGAAACATCCTTGTTGACATGACGACCAGCCAGCCCGCGTTAGCAATTGAAATCGCTGAACGCGCTCAAAAGGTGGGTGTTCACAGTGTCGACGCTCCAGTTTCTGGCGGTGACGTCGGAGCTCGCGGTGGTACGCTGTCCATCATGATCGGTGGCGACAAAGAGGTGGTCGATGCTTTACAGCCATGCTGGCAAGCCATGGGAAAAGCAATCGTGTATCAAGGCGGTGCGGGAGCCGGCCAGCATACAAAAATGGTCAATCAAACATTGATCGCTACGAACATGATCGGTGTCTGTGAAGCCCTATTGTATGCTCACCAAGCAGGACTTGACCTGGAAACGGTCATGGAATCCGTCGCTTCGGGAGCTGCCGGAAGTTGGTCCTTGTCGAATCTAGGACCTCGCATCATTCAAGGAAACTTCGATCCTGGATTCTTCGTGGAACACTTTATCAAAGACATGGGAATTGCTCTTTCCGAAGCAAAAAAGATGCAGCTGTCTCTCCCGGGGCTCGCATTGGCTCACCAGCTGTATGTGGCCTTAGCGGCCCAAGGCCACAGTCGGGACGGCACCCATGCTCTAGAACTCGCGCTGGCTTCGATGTCCGGGATCGACTGGAAGAGCCGCTAACCCCAATGTTTCAGTAAAACGGCCATGAAGGCTGTTAGGTTGGGGCAACTTTTTTCATCCTGGGTAAAAGCTTCGGACGATGGTCACTCCACAACGGGACGTTCCAGGATAGGTCGTAGCGACTGCTGTGCTGTTTCCATGGGAATGCTCACTCGTTGGCGCTGGTAAAAGCGGGATACTTCCGTAAAACCGACTGAGGCCAAGGTCCGCAGAGCATCCTCGAAACCATCCGCCACCCGTTGTGGTACATGAGCATCCGAACCAACTACTACCGGAATACCCCTCGTGAAGATTTCCGCCAACATTCCCGGAAATGGATTCATTTCGGGCACTACCTTGTTCACACCCGATGTGTTTAACTCCATGGCAACTCCCGTGGCTGCGATACGATCTAAAGCCCTACAGATATCCGGCATCACGCGTTCGGGAATCCAACCATCTGCCGTTTGGTTTTTGATTAAGTCGGGATGGGCTAACGTATCGAACAACTTTGTCTCGGCAGCCGCTGCTAACATGTCGAAATAAACTCGTTGGTTTTCCAAGGGATCTTTGCACCAGAATTGTTGTTTATACTCGGCAAGCTGTGGATGCACCGAGCCAAGTACATAATGAAAATCGTGGGCTTTTAGCTGTTGCTCCAGCCAAGTTTCGTGGCCAGGAAAATAATCAGCTTCTAAACCAAGTAGAACATCCACAGCATCATCCCAATCTTCTCGGGCTTTTTGGACCATATCGACGTACTCACCCATTTCTTCGGCAGCCATCCGTACATGGGATGCAAATCCGTCCGGCATGGGATTGTGACAAGTCACGATAAGACCACTGAGGCCTCGTTCGTGCGCTACTGCAGCGTAGTCCTCCGGCATACCAACGGCATGTTTACATAATGGCGTGTGAGAGTGAGTCTCGTATAGTTTGGATTCGATCTTCATCGTTTTTTCACCTGTTGGTAGTCCGTGGCCGGTGGACCGTATGAGCACACAGGCCCCTACCGATCAAGACAGCAGACTAGGGACCTCGGACACAAATCGCCCAAACGGCTCCGCCTTCCACTAAAATGTTACCAGCTTTCAACCATAAATACCGCGAAGGCACGATAGCGATACCAATTCATAGCTTTCTCAGGCCAAAAACCGATTCTTTACGTGATTTTTACCCCATGACAGATACCTATACTTTCATGGGGTGACTTGCAGAAAATCCAAACTTTTTGCTATGCTAGATAGGTATGAAGTCATGCGCAGCTGGCTTGTAACAGTTCGTCACGTGAAGTCACGGGCTGTTTTTGTTGGACCAATGAATATTTTATGTAAGAGGAACCATTTGTGGGAACGAAGAAAAGCGGAAAAGGGCGTCGAAAAATTGGCCGGAAGAAACGACGTATGCGGGCCAAGATTCGCCACCGCAAAAAGTAGATGACTGACGGTTGATGATCCGTCGCCCCATCAAACTCGAGGATCATTCTCCAGGCTGGATGCTTATTTCTCAGCCAGACCACGCACGAATTGCTTACGAATTAGCTTGTTCTTGGGGTCGTCCTCCACTGCGCCCCTTACCTCTTACAGATACGCTGTTGCCTACGCTCCTTCACCACGATGATGGCTGGCAAACTTGGGAAGAACTACCCGATATCGAACCAGAGAGGGGCCATCCGTATTCCTTCACAGAGATGGTTTCGACGGTAGCTCACGGCATTTGGGACGAGTGCATCGGTGCTTGCCAGCAACTGGGACCATTGGCCCAATATCTCGTCGCCTCCCATTTTTTGCATCTATGTAAGATGGGGGAATCAGCACACTCGTCCGTTTCTGTTACGTTTGTGCAAAAATATGAAGAACTTGCAAACCATTGGTTGGGGGAATGGCAACAGGAATCTCCCGATGTTCATACACCAGAACTTGCAAATTCGGCTCTGCGATACCTACAAATGTTCGATGCGTTAAGTTTGTGGCTGTGCTGTGAAGAATCCGATGAGCCCCAAGAGTGGAAAACACCGGACGGAGACCGCCTAATGTTTCGTCCAGTGGAAGGTGGGAACATCGTGGTCTCGCCGTGGCCTTGGATTGCCAATGTGAAAGCACTCCGGCTAACAGCCCGTTCCGTGCCCGCCAAAAACTATCGGGCGAGGGAAGAGCTTGCAGGGGCACCAAGCCATCTACGATCGCTAAATTGGGTATTGACGGAAGACCATTCCGATTCAAGATTGGAATGATCAGGTTATGCGGGCTCTAACGGTCGTTTCCAACGGCTTCTCACATAATTTCTTGACTTCGTTCCCAAATACGATTTAGACTGGAACTTACACGGGATTCGAGGTTCTGGAACAGAATTGGTGTCATGACTGTACAAAAATATCTCGTCTATCTAGCTGTCATTGTGATCACATCTTGCTGGTCACTTCACGCAACGGTAAGTGCTCAAGAACTGAGTCTCACGCCGGTGGCTCTTGAAACGCCCACAGTCGCAGAATTCCCTCCTGGCGTGCTCACTGTGATTCCCATCAATTCTGATATGGAAGAGACCGTGAGCGGCCCACGCGAGTTGCCAGACATCACCCGTGGCATTCCAGATCTGGACTGGCAACCCAATTTTTCCCCAAAAACCCGACGTTTATTGGACAAAGCTCAATCCATCATCCTCCGCCGTGGAATCTGGAATTTGGAATTTGCCTTCAAACCAGTACGGATGCTGAACGTTGACATCCCTCAACCCGACGGCACCATGGAACGAAACCTTGTCTGGTACTTGGCCTACCGGGTCACGAATCGCGGACACCATCTCAAACCACAAACACAACAAGACCCATTTGGCAATGAAACCTTCAAGGACGGATACATCAATCATTCCATTCGCTTCTTCCCCAACTTGGTATTGGTGGACCAGGAAACGAAACGGGCATATATCGACCAAATTTTGCCTTCCGCGATCAGCGCGATCGCTCGGCGTGAAGGCTTAGGAAACCGGTTACACAGTTCGGTAAGCATCAGCCGTCAAGACATTGTGACAAGCACAGCTACGGCTGACCGAAGTGTCTGGGGTGTGGCAACTTGGATCGACGTGGATCCACGCATTGACTTCTTTTCCGTCTTCGTGACAGGCCTGACGAACGCATACCGTTACGAAGAGCATGCCGAAAGCTTTGGATCAGATCAGGCTCCGGGAACCGGCCGGTATTTTGAGCGAAAAACACTCCAGCTGAATTTCTGGAGGCCGGGCGATGCGATCGATGAAAATGAACGGGAAATACGGTATGGCCTGCCTGGCGTAGCCGATCCAGTGCCAGAAGAGGTCATTTTCCGACTCTATGATCTGACGAAGCGCCTTGATTACCAATGGATTTATCGGTAAAACATCAGGTGTGAGCTGAGCTATTACAGTCAGGGTTTCCTGGCCTATAGTAGCTTCCCTTCCCAGGGTAGCTTCCTGTCCCAAGGTAATGGTTTTCCGCAGGTCCGCAATAGCTAGAAATCACAGCTGAATATTGCTTGCCCGTCGTGCATGCATCAAAGCGATCATGCCGTAACATAATACATTGGTAGATGGAATTGGAGTTTGTACATGGCACATAAAAAGGGACAAGGTTCAAGCCGCAATGGTCGTGACTCGAACGCTCAACGGCGAGGTGTGAAGAAATTTGGCGGCGAGCAAGTTCGAGCTGGCAATATCCTTGTCCGACAAGTCGGCAACCGTTTTCATGCAGGTAGCAACGTGGGTCAAGGAAAGGACTACACCCTATTTGCACTTACAGACGGTGTGGTCCTGTTCGACCGAAAAGGCCGACGCATCAACGTTCAGAGCAATTAACAGCTATCGCCGGCTGGCAGCCTCTGGTGGTGCCGATAAATCGGACCTCGGGGGATGACCTAACCGGCATGTTTCCGTCGCTAAGTCTGTGGCTCAGATCCTGGGTTGAAAAAGTTCTTTCTCGGTCTGACGCCGCGGTGTAGCCGTGATTATCTTTCCGTGCTGTCAAAGTAGCTGTCCTTGTGTTTGTCGACCGCGTCACGATCGATGTTCATGCCGGATCCGGTGGTAACGGCTGTTTGAGTTTTCGCCGCGAACGCTTCATTCCTCGCGGAGGACCCGACGGCGGAGACGGCGGACGTGGTGGACACGTCTTGATTCTCGCCGAAGCAGGTATCGACAGTCTTTCTCCCCTCGCTCATCGAAAACTATGGCGAGCTACTTCGGGGGGGCATGGCCAAGGGGCCAAACGACACGGACGTCAGGGAAAAGATTTGGTCGTTAAAGTTCCACCTGGCACGATCGTTAAAGACAGTCAAGAAGGCTTCATTCTCAAAGACCTGGCTTCCCCTGGGGAACAACTGACTGCAGCTCGTGGAGGCAAAGGGGGGCGTGGCAACACACACTTTAAGTCGTCTACCAATCGCGCACCGCGGCAATGTACGCCCGGAGAAAAAGGCGAGTCACGACGGTTGGAACTAGAACTCAAAGTGATTGCTGATGTAGGTCTGGTTGGGCTGCCCAATGCGGGAAAAAGCACCCTGCTGAGCCGAATCTCGCGGGCTCGACCAGAAATTGCCGATTACCCGTTTACTACCAAACACCCCAATTTGGGTCGAGTCAATATCGACCGCGATAGATCCTTTGTCATGGCTGACATCCCGGGATTGATACAAGGTGCTCACGACGGTCATGGGTTAGGTCACGAGTTCCTGAGACACATTGAGCGTACCCGCGTACTCGTGCACCTTGTAGAACCACTGCCGACCGATGGCAGCGATCCTGTTGAGAATTATCATGCTATCCGACACGAACTGGTTGAGTTCAACGAAAAGCTAGGGAAACGTAATGAAATCATTGTGATGACGAAAGCCGAGTTACCAGATGCTGTGGAAATCCATCAGCAGTTCACTGGATCACTGAACCAGGAGGTTCTCTTCGTATCAGCCGTGACCGGGCAAGGTCTTGATCGGTTGAGAAATGGCATCGCTACGACTTTGCAGCGGTTGAATGCATCTGACACACCAACGTCTCAGAGCGGTCACAAAATCTGATAAGGACCGGCATGCAGCCAACCCCAAGTAGCTTGATCGCCGTTGACATCGGTAATTCGACGATTCGCGCCGGAAAGTTTTCCTGGACTGCTTTGCCCAACACAGCAGAACCGCTCCAAGTTGGACAGTGGCAGGCACAATCGCTGGACGGTCTGCTAGAGTGGGTTGGAGACCCTCCCGCCGATTGGGTGATTAGCAGTGTCAATCGTCCAGCTGCCGAGTTACTTACCAAATGGCACGAGACACATCGAAAAAGCGACAGCTTCTATCTGCTGCAGCATTGGGATGTCCCCCTGAGAATCGATCTGGAAAAGCCAGACCGGGTGGGCATGGACCGTCTTGTAGCCGCCGTAGCAGCAAACAAATTGCGAACTTCTCAACAGGCAATGATTATTGTCGACGCGGGCTCAGCGATCACGGTCGATGCTCTTTCCGCAGAGGGAAGTTTTCTCGGCGGAGCCATTCTTCCTGGCGTAGGCATCGCCGCCGAATCGCTGCACCATCGTACCGACCAACTGCCAGACGTGCAGCAAGCCGCACCGGTTCTGGGATTCATCGGCGGCGGTTCGGAGCCTGATGGAACCGCGACGTCCTCAACAAGCGCCATCGACCTGCCACCCGTCGTGGGAAAGTCCACCGAAGCCGCCATCCGTAGTGGATTGGTATGGGGAACGGTCGGCGCCGTTCGGTATTTGATTCACAAAATGAGCGAATCGTTCGATCAAGCTCCAGAAGTGATCTTTGCCGGCGGGGACGCGCATCTATTGGCACCGTTTATCAACCCGGAACCCCGTCGATTTCCAGATCTGGTGCTCAGGGGAATCGCCCTGACAGCCAATCATCGACGACGCGTATCCGTAGAAACTGGATCCGAGTCTCCATAAAGTACCAACTTTCATTGTGGCCCACTCTTTCCGTTTCAACAAATGCCGCATGATGCGATTGACGCCAGCAGGCCGTGCCGCTGTGACCACCCTGCGCGTGGAAGGTTCAGCAACAGCCGAGCTGATCGGAATTTTTTTCCAGGGCGTTTCTCAGCAACCTGTGAATCAACTGGCTTGTGGCCAGATTCGCTACGGCCGTTGGAAGAATGATCTCCATCAAGTGGGTGAAGATGTCGTCATTTCACGTCGAGCGACCGATGCCTTTGAGATTCACTCACACGGTGGACGGGTGGCTCAGGACAGCATCATACAATCATTGGGTTCACTAGGTGTCAGGCCTGTCGAATGGCAAGACTGGGCGGCGACACATACACTCCCTCCGTTGCAGGTGGCCGCTCGAGTCGCTTTGGCCACGACACGTACGGAAGTAACGGCACAAATACTGATCGATCAGCTTAACGGCGCACTCCAGGAAGCCTTGGATGGAGTGAGAGTTTCCATTGAGATGGGCCACTTGCGTGAGGCGGATGAGGCCTTACAAGACTTACAGGCATACGAGCCTGTCGGGCGGGCACTGACCCAACCATTTCGCGTGGCCGTTGCCGGTCCACCCAATGCAGGAAAAAGTAGTCTCATTAACCGCATGCTCGGATTCGAACGTGCCATCGTGTCGGACCAACCGGGGACAACACGTGATCTGTTGACATTTGAGACGGCCTACGACGGTTGGCCAATCGTACTCACCGACACAGCTGGTTTACGCGAGAGCAAAAACGCACTGGAACATGCTGGTATCGAGTTGGCGTTATCGTACGAAGACAGTGTGGATCTGGTTTTGCTTGTTTTCGACATCACCGAACCGAACCTGCCTCTGATGGATCACCTTCGAGAGCGCCATCCCGACGCTCTCGTAGCCTACAATAAAATCGACCTGGTGGAATCGGACCAGAGCACTGTTTTTCATGGAGAACCCATCTCGGCGCTTACTGGATTCGGTATCGAACCGTTGTGGCAGCACCTGCTGCAGGCACTCGTTCCATCCATCCCTCCGCCCGGAGCTGCAGTGCCGTATTTGCCAGAACAGACAGCAGGAATCCATCAAGCAAGGCTTGCGATCCACAACAAACAACCGGATCAGGCGTCGCGATCCATCTTGGACATCATCGGTTGAACGACTGCCGTTTTGGAAAGTGTTTGCGCAAGGATTGATAGGGGCCAGTCGATACCGTATTCGCAGGCAGGAAGGAGCAAATGCACTCAGCTCCAGAGCTTTGCCCGCTTGTTCCGCATCTCAATACCATTCGAATTTATTCTCGAACTTGTCGCACATGCGCTAGCGGAGCAACCACTTTCACGACCTCACGGAAGCCTCCCTCTGCTGACGGACGTAAAACTTCCGCATCAACCGCCAGCTTCTTTCTCGCTTCGACTGGGAAGTCTTTCTGCCTGTGCGGAGCTCAACAGTTGCGTCCCGTCTTCCTGCGTGTCGTATTCCACACGAAACGCATAAACCAAAAACGGGATACCGCGTCGAAATTCGTAAATCTCGACATGCCTATTTTCCTTCGATGTTGTGCGTGAAGGGGCTCTACCAATTTTTTCTTGAACATTTTTATCCGTGTTCGTGACCTGTCCCGGATTGGCATAGTTGGTCTCGATCAATTCACTTACCGCATCCCAAGCAGCAAAAACTTTCGGCCGGACTACCGTGAACTCGAAAATAAGTGCCACGACAGCCAACGCTAGAATGATCAATAGAACAACTTGACGAATTCGGGCCACGGAAACAGAAGAAGTATTTTCATCAGCCATGATGGTCTCACAAATCTCGATCTTGCAGTGAATCTAGAATGATACAGAGAGGTTAGAAGCGCCGTCAAAAACTGTTGACGGAATGTACGACGGCCTACAACGGCCATTGTACGGGGCCATTGTACGGAGTTTTGAAATCGCTTCTAGCGTAACAGGTTTGCACCTGCCAGCCTAGTACTTATGGACAATAGGTTTTCTGCAGATGGCATCTTCATTTGATTCACAAGCAAACAACGTAGATTCGCAGCTTGGCCCCCAAGTTCGAGTAAACGTCCAATGCCGAGAGGGCCGAGCAACCAGGACTTTCCATCCGATGATTCAACATCCGATAGACCACAAGCATCATCTTTATCACTAGACTGGCATGGCTTGCTAATCGGCCTACTACCATACTTGGCAACCAGCTTGTTCCAAACATTTTCACAGGGGTAGATTTTGGCACGAATAGGATAAGGCAAACGGACAACACGATCGATGTGAACGCGAATCAACAACAGCGTCTCAATACCTTAGAGATCGAATTCGAACTCTAGATTCGGATGACGATCAGTATCCTCTTCCTGAATCGAACTGCAAACCACAAGCAAGGATGAACCGTTGTGCCCGCCATGATGAATCAGTTTTATGTTTTGTCCCTAAAAAACTCAGATCCATCAAATACCAGTGCAATCGTTCTTCGGTGGCCGAAGCAGGTGTGTTATATTGTTGCTGCTAGCATTACCCAATCTAACCATTGCCTATCTGGTCTCTCTTATGGTATGGGATGTAGTTTCATGACGTATTTCTCGCACCCAGAACCGAATTACGGTTTCTGGAGCCGATCACCAGCTTGAGAAAGGTACTGTACCATGGTCATGCCTTTGACTAAGAAGAAAATGCCAACAGGCGTTCGTGCATTCTGGCAAGCAACCAGTTTTTTCTGGTTGATTTTCGGTTTGATAGGAGCGGGCGTCCTAGCGGCACACGCTCAGTCTCAAAACAGAAACGGGAATTCCGATCCACAGTTTCGCCCGCCACAGGTACCAGGTTTTGAAGGACTGCAGCGCTCTTATAGCCCAGCACCATCACCGCAGTTTTTCCAGGGTACTAATACACCTCGCACGCCTCGCGAGCGCACTTCACCTCGCCTTAATCAATTTCGTAAGATGCAACAGTCGAAACTGGCACGGCAACAAGGGAAATCCACAACGCGCACGCAGCGCCCTGTTTCACCGCGAAAACAATTGCATCCTTCTGGTCCGCTGTCTGCCACCGGTTTGAATCCCACACGAAATGTAGCTCCTGATATCCAGCTGATTCGCAAACCCAGAAATCTGCTACCCAAATCACATCAGGATTCAGAACAGACTTTTAGTGGGACACAAGAGTTGGAAGTGCACTTTGATGCCGATGACGAAAATCTGAAGGTGCGACGCTGGGTCGACAACACCGGCACTTTCAGTACGTCAGGAAAATTGGTGGCCGTGATTGGATCTCACGTGCGTCTGCTGAAGCAAAACGGGCACACCACCACGGTACCAAACAGTCGTTTGAGCAAAGAAGATCTTGACTATATCAAACAGCAAATCGCCGCTCAGGATCCTCTACAACCGTCTTTCTAACCACCTTTCGATACCATCCGTAGACCGAAAACACAATCGTTGGGACCTATTGCAACATCGTCTTTTTCAGTCGTTCGATGTTCCGTTTTACATTGGGATTTTCGGCCAAATCGATAGCAGCGTCGATAGCTACAGCTGCCTCTTCAGTCCGCTCATTGTCGGCCAGCAATCGAGCTTTCATAAGATGAAGATGTAACTTGTCCTGATTGTTTTCTACATTCTCGATCTCTGTATCGAACAGTTGAATCGCCTCGACTAATTGACCTGACTCTCCCATAAAGTGGCACCGAACAGCAAGCAATTGCTGTGTGAGTGCTCCGATTGGAGGGTATTTCTTTTCTGCCTCGTCCAATTGACGGAGAGCCGTTTGGGGACCTTGCTCCGAAGCAGCTTGGAAAATCTCTGGAAGAATTTTGCGATAGACACCTCGCATCTTTGGTTCTTGCCATTGTGACTTTAATCCCAACACATCGTCGGCATCCAACGTGACAATCTCATCTACCAAATCGGCGTATCCAACCATGGCAAATTCCATCCCGACTGTTCTCAGGCCCAAATCAAGGTATTTGGCCCGCTCACCGCCAGCAACGCCTTCGGCCAACAAAAAGAGTTCGTCGCGCTGTTCGCGGATTTCTCGCAGTTTACTTAGGTGCTGCAAGTATTGCTGCGGGCCTCCCGATTCGTAGCCCGTCTTGGCGTAGGGCCGCCCTTTCGCATCCAGCAAGAAGACGCTGGGAAAACCTTCGACCGACAGTTTGTCGTGCCATTTAGCATTTTGCAGGATTGTTTTTCGATCCAGCTGAGAATCATCATTGGGGAAATCTAATTCCACCAGCACAAAGTGCTTCTTGACCTCCAACTGAAAATCTGGTTTCCCGAAGACTTCATCGATAAGCTTTATGCACCAACCACACCAATCCGAACCGTTAAAACTGAGTAACACATCTTTGTTCTCCGCCTCTGCTTTGGCCATGGCAGCTTCAACATCAACGGAAAACCCCCCGATCACCGCGAACGCCGGATGTCCGGTCAGGGTCAGGAAGATCAAAACGGTCAAGCCAATTCGTGTCATTGATTTTTTCATGATTGTTTTACGGTGAGGGACAGTGAATGGTTCTGTTCAGTGTGTGAAACTCAAGCGTCGAGCGCACTCTTATTTTAGCGTAACCTGTCAAACAAGATTGCATGCGCCTACTGTAACGATTGTAACAATCAAGACAGTTGGTGGACATTACCCGTAATCAAACTTCTCCGGCAACAACTAATTCTTTTTGTCAACCGCCAATTCAAACGTATGTTTCCTCAATGCGACATGTGTTTTCTAGAGGAAACGTTTACTGCTGTGTACGGGGAGCCTTACAGTCATGAACCAGTTCCAATCCACGAATGCTGAAATCATAGTTATCGACGATGAAGCGAATGTGCGTGCCGAAGTCATCGAGATCTTGGGTGATAAGGGGTACGTTTGCCATGAGTTTGATAGTGCCGAAAGCGCTCGCCAAGGCATGGCCGAGCGAAATCCAGACTTGATTATATCCGACATCAATCTGGACGGAGAAAGTGGATTGGAACTTTGCCGAGAACTTAAAAAGACCTACGATTTGGCACACGTGCCCGTGATCTTTCTGTCCGGCGCCGAGATCCCCAACATCATTCGCCGTGCCCACGCAGCCGGTGGTTCCTATTATCTCCGTAAACCATTCGATCCCAGCGTTCTCAATGAACTTGTGGACAAAGCTCTTTGGCTCCCCCATGTGGCAGGTGCCTATGAAGTTGGTTCCAAGTCCTGATTCGGCCAAGTGATACTAGGCCACTTCAAGTAGACAACAGAGGTCCCGTAACGATGTAGCTTTCGGGCTGATGCGATTCTCTGTGACTTAGGAGTGACGTGCATTGTGGCAGAATGAGAGATAGCTGGGCTGAGTATGCTTTGCGATTTGCCTAAGTGAATCGCTGCAATGCTTCTCGGTTTAGCTCCACACCCAGCCCTGGTCCATCGGGAACTGCGAGCATTCCCTCGTCATCCAACTCGAAGGGGGCCAAGAGAATCTCATCAATGTAGGGTGCCGGTGTCAAAAACTCTACGTACTTGGCCACCGGAATTGCAGCTGCCAAATGAAGATCGGCGGCCAAACCTATGGCAGTGTTCCAGCCATGGCTGACGAATTGCACGTTGTGGTCTAACGCGGACCAGGCAATACGACGTGCTTCGCTCAGTCCTCCACATTTCGTGACATCAGGTTGAACAATGTCAAACGCCCCTTGTTCGATCCAAGACAAAAAGGATTGTCGTCGAGTCAATACTTCTCCACCGGCAATAGGAACCGGAGAATGTTCGCGCAGACGCCGAAATCCCTCTAGGTCGTCTGGTGGCAATGGTTCCTCAAACCAACCGACGTCGTAGGCTGCCAACATCTGCGCTGTGCGGAATGCCCACTTGTAACCGTGTGGCCAGAACTGTTCCGATCCCCCCGCGTCGACAAGAATATCAATATTGGGTCCGGCCGCTTCTCGAGCTGTTTGAATCAATCTCTCGTCGTATTGCTGACTGACGCGGCCGAAAGGACGCCAACCGAGTTTGATGGCACGGAACCCTCGGCCCACAACCCATTGCACACGCTCAGCAAGCGCTTCCGGTTTGTCAAATAGGACAGATGCATACGGTGCGATGCGGTCACGATACGTTCCTCCCAACAATCGCTTCAACGGCTGACCACATACTTTTCCAAACAGATCCCACAGTGCAATATCGATGCCTGAGATAACGTGTTCCAAGGTACCGCCACGTCCTTGCCAAAACGAGCATTGACGGAGCTTTTCAGAGACTCTCTCTGGTTCGATAGCCGATTCGTTCTGCCAAAGTGGTCTTAGCTGTTCGACACCAGCTTGAGTTAACCCAGATGACGTAAAAACACTACCAACCCCCGAACATCCGTCATCTGCAATGACTTCGACAAGCGTATGCAAGTCGTCCTCGGGCTCGTGACCGTTCGGCCATCCGCCATCAACAGTACCGCCAACTAAACGGTGTGTCAGAATCTCACATATTTGCATAAGCAGTGTCTCCCTCCGGATTACTATGATAAACCGTTTCACTCGGTTCTGCCATGATCGAGGTGGACGGAAACAAAGCGTCTGACTGGTGTTGCATTTCCATCGAGGACAGGTTTCCGCTCCCTGAATTCAACGTAGATCATCTTCGGATTGGTTGCACTTTAGGAGGAAATAGTTGACCACGTTAGCAGCTGTTGAACATTGGAAGAACGCTAATGCTGGCCCGATCAACACAAGTTATCCACAGAATGACTGACGTCCTGAGGGTGTATCCACAGGTACCGATTGTTCTTGGGACCGTGCATCGGCGTCGGTTTTTTCGACACCAAAGAGTATCAAGAAAAGTCCTGAGAAGGCCAGCAACCGATTAAACTAAGGTGGAAGATC
The DNA here is from genome assembly GCA_022448645.1 of Pirellulaceae bacterium. Next base: position 141,792 of record JAKVBZ010000003.1, on the reverse strand, counting down.
GTCCTGCCGTCGCAGCATGGTTTGGGGTTTGGGCTACGGCGATCGCCTTGGAATATCGGCCTCTACGAGTAAACGCCATTTTCCTGGCATCGTCCTGCACGAACTAACCCCCTTTGCTGGAGTTTGATCGTTTCGTCATGTCCACTGGGCCATCCACGGGAACAGGATGGCATGGTTTCTGACAGCGGACATCTACAAGAATTACGGTTGTTTTAAGTGCAATCATCGACCGAAGTGGACATGGGCATTGCATTTAGAAGCTACGAAACGGCCTGTCCCAATAACGTCTCATTGCGAGATTACTTGGAGTCTGACAATGTTGGAGCCAGATTTCTCGGGGGTTATTTCCTAGGTATTTTTTAGAGCAAACGTCGAAAGAAACTCTAGCCAGCTCGCTCCCTATCTAACCTTTGTGGGCCCAAGATCCCAACAAATGTTGACCAGTGTGAGTTGAGCACGTTACACTTTCGGGTTTGGATTGAGCGGCAAACGATTATGCAATAAGCATTTAGAACAAATTAAAGGCCTCTATGTCTGTCATGACCACCAGCATCGAACAGTTATCGATCAATACCATTCGAACTTTGTCGATGGACGCTGTCCAAAAGGCAAATAGTGGACATCCGGGTACGCCCATGGCGTTGGCACCGGTGACCTATGCGTTGTGGAATGAGTACTTGCGTTATGACCCAGCAGAACCAAACTGGTTCGCTCGTGACCGCTTCGTGCTGTCGTGTGGACACGCGTCGATGTTGCTGTACAGCACTCTTCATCTGGCGAACGTTCGAGCGGTAGATGAGGACCGACAAGTCATGGACGCGCCAGCGATTTCACTCGACAACATCCGGCAGTTCCGCCAGCTAGGAAGTCCCTGCGCGGGACATCCTGAGTGGGGCGACGCCGCCGGAATCGAAATGACTTCCGGACCATTGGGACAAGGTGTGGCGTCCAGCGTAGGCATGGCTGCCGGTAGCCGTTGGCTGTCGGCTCGGTATGATCAGCCCGAACTAGATATTTGCAAATTCAACGTCTACGCATTGTGCAGTGACGGTGACTTGATGGAGGGTGTCGGTTGCGAAGCAGCGTCATTGGCAGGACATCTCAAGCTATCCAACCTATGTTGGATCTACGATGACAATCACATTACAATCGAAGGCGACACGGATCTGGCTTTTAGTGAAGATGTGGGCCAACGATTCGAAGCCCTTGGTTGGAACGTTCTCCGAGTGAAGGACGCCAATGACTTGGCTGCCATTCGTCAAGCATTCGATTCGTTTCAATCGAATGTTGACGCGCCAACGTTGATTATTGTGCGGAGTGTGATTGCATTTGGTTCTCCCAATAAGGCGAACACGGCTGGTGCCCACGGAGCAGCTCTTGGAGAAGAAGAAGTTCGCTTGACCAAAGCAGCATACGGCTGGCCCGAGGATAGTCAGTTCGAGGTACCAGAGAAAGTAATCGAACATTTTGCCGAAGGAATTGGCAAGCGAGGTCGGCAATTGCGAGAGGCGTGGGAATCGACCTTTGCGGAGTATCGCAAGAAGCACGCGGAAAAATCGACTGAATTGGACAACATTCATCTACGTCGCCTGCCAAGTGGTTGGGACGCCGATTTGCCAATCTTTGATGCCGATGAAAAAGGTTTGGCCAGCCGCGCTTCGTCGGGAAAATCGTTGAACGCACTAGCTGCCCGAATTCCCTGGATGCTGGGTGGTTCGGCAGACCTGGCACCCTCAAACAATACCGATCTTAAGGACGACGACGCGGGCCATTTTGGTGCCAATACTTACCGCGGCCGAATCTTTCATTTTGGCATACGCGAGCATGCGATGGCCGCCATGGGAAATGGGATGTCCCTAGTGGGACTGCGACCTTATGTGGCAACGTTTTTCGTGTTCAGCGACTATTTAAGGCCTGCGATGCGGTTGAGTGCGGTAATGCACCAACCCGTTTTGTACATCTACACTCATGATTCAATTGGGCTAGGTGAAGATGGGCCTACTCATCAACCTGTCGAGCATCTGGCAGCTTGTCGATCCATTCCTGGCTTGATCGTGGCGCGCCCGGCGGACGCAAATGAAGTGACTGAAATTTATCGAACTGTTTTAGCAATCCAGGATAGACCAGCCGCCATGATTTTGTCACGTCAAGGTTTACCAACGTTGGATCGCAGCGCGATGACATCTGCCACCGAGGCAGCTCGTGGAGCTTATGTGTTGCTGGATTCACAGGAAGGGGATCCCGAGATTATCTTGATTGGGACCGGAAGCGAAGTGTCACTCTGCGTTGCAGCCCAACAGGAATTGTCGAGCCGAGGACACCGAGTACGTGTGGTAAGTATGCCTTCCTGGGAGCTGTTTGAGGAACAGGATCCTGCTTATCGAGAGCAGGTTCTTCCGTCTAACGTGAAAGCGCGTGTTGGGGTAGAAGCGGCAGTTGGCTTAGGTTGGGAACGATACCTGGGGAACCATGGTCGTTTTGTGGGTATGTCCGGGTTTGGCGCATCCGCCCCCGCCAAACATTTATTCACACATTTTCAAATTACGCCCGATCGGATCGTCCGCGAAGCGATCGATCTTTTGTCCAACGAATAGTCGAATATGGCGGTACCGTTCTCGCGAAACGGCGCAAGCCTACCAGCATTGACGGAGGGCGTCAGAAACCTGAGCCAGACCGTTGGCGTCGGAGACCACTTCCTTTGTTTTTATTCACTTTCCCTCCGGGAGGCTCGCAAGGAACGAGCAAGGAAGGCAGAGCGATACGTGACCTTCCAAGGCGAGAAAAATCGTTGTATCCTCCACGGCCGCGATCGCATCCACCCCTCAGGCCGAAAGAGAGTTTATTGCCAAAAACAAGTGCAATTGGGCTTTACGATCTGGGAGCAAGTGAATGTTCAACCAGCTTCCCAACCGATCGAATGCTAGCATATTCTCTGTCCCTTTGCGGGGATTTTTGAGCAGGGTATACTACCCTTATCCGCAACTGGACTTGGACTGCCTTGAGGCCGTACTTGGTTCTTTAACCGATTCGATTCATCTTCGACCACCCATTTGAAAAGTCACCCTAAGCCATTCTTTTCCTGGTCAATTTACCGTGCCCAAATACGTTGTTCGCTATGGCTCTATGAGATCGCTGGGGGTATTCGGCACCCGCGGTGGCGACGAATTCGTACGTGGGTCACGTGTCATCTCACGTACCAACCGAGGTTTGGAAGTAGGCGAGGTGCTGTGTGAGGCCACGGAAGATGCGGTGAAATCTTTAAAGAATCCCGTACATGGTCAAATCCTTCGTCAGATGACCGATAACGACTCGAATGAAATAGTACACATACGGTCCAAGGACGGAGACGTGTTTGAAACTTGTCGTCGTCACGTCGAAGAACTTGGATTGGCGATGCAATTGGTTGACATCGAACATGTTTTTGGTGGCGAGCGAATTGTCATCTATTATTTGGCTGACGGTCGAGTTGATTTTCGTGAGTTGGTGCGGAACCTTGCCTCGGAGTTTCAAACTCGCATCGAAATGAAGCAAATTGGTGTTCGTGATGAAGCCAAGTTGTTGGCCGACTACGGAGATTGTGGAAAACCGCTATGTTGCAACACTCATTTGTCTGAAATGTCGCCAGTCTCTATGAAGATGGCCAAGTTGCAAAAGGCTACGTTGGATCCCAACAAGATTTCCGGACGCTGCGGCCGTTTGAAATGTTGTTTGCGCTACGAATACGACACCTACGTCGATCTGCAAAAGGAACTTCCACCGATTGGCGCAGACGTCGTTACTGATTCGGGTCGAGCTCGGGTGATTAATCATGAGATTCTTGCTAGTCAGCTTTTGGTCGAAACCGAAGACCATCGACGGATGATGATCGATGCCAGCCAAGTGCTGACGGTGCTCAAGGTGAATCAGTCAAAAACAGAGCGAGCTAAGGATGACAACTCTCGCGAACAATCATCGTCCAAAGGAACAAATACTGTAGAAAACAATGACAACTCGGATAAGAATTCATCCGAAGAGTCGTTACGTGGCAACGTGAGTAACCGTGATCATGCTGGCGACAACGAAAAACGGGATGATTCAGCAACCGATGCGTAACACTTGGCCAAACACTTTCGGATTCATGGAAGTCTCATTCCGAAATTGGCAATGACAGTTCCAGTGATCATTGACTAAGGTCTGTTCAAACGACAGTGATTTCATACTTTTTCACACTTATCGATAAGCCGATGCAAGGACAGTTCAATGAATGATGCGACACGCATCCTGCTACAATTAGTGAAGTCGGATCCCCGATTCAAATTGGATGCCTATATCTTCGTACGCGACGGCTTGGCCTACGCGCAAGAAGTATTGGACACCAATCGAGACCAAGGCGAGGATCGGCCTGATGTGGAAGAAGAACAAGTCGACCGTCATCTGACCGGACAACAGCTATGTGAAGCTCTGCGCTTGTACGCACTCGACCAATACGGTTATATGGCAATGACCGTGCTCAATAGCTGGGGATTGGAAACCACAGGTCACTTTGGTGATGTCGTCTATAACATGATTGAGCATGAATTGATGAAGAAATCCGAGTCGGATCGACGTGAAGATTTCGACGATGTGTACGATTTTAAAGAAGCACTCCAGCAGCAATTCGATATCTCCTCTGCCGACTAACACCCGATGACCAAGCGTAAAAAGAGCCACCCTCCCAGTCAAGCCCGAACGGGAGACTCAGCGCCGTCGACAAATTCGGCAAGCCGTACACCTCCTCCAGCGCGGCCTTTCCAGCGACAGCCTGTGTTGCTAATCATTAGTTCATTGTTGCTGGCAATCTGGTTGATGTTTCTAGCCATCACTGCTTGGTCGATGTAAAGTGGTTGTTGGATTACCATGCAACCACTTTGTCTGACGTGCCATTTGCCTTGAGGAGTAATTTTCCATGTCGCAAACAAGATGCCAGCGTCTCTGTCTACATGCCATTTCAAAACCCGTCAGCTACGGGAGGCGAGTCTCTAGTTTTCCGAAAAGACCGGATACTAATCCACTCGGACTCATTTTTTTAAAACGGTTTCTCGTATTTGTCTGCATGGCGTTGTTCGTGTCGGCGGACGTTGCCACCGCTGACGAGGTGATTCCCAACGATCCACCTCTTCGTTGGTGGAAGGGAAATATCCATACGCACACTTTCTGGAGTGACGGTAACGATTTTCCAGAAATGGTTGCTGAATGGTATCGGACTCACGGATACAATTTTCTCGCATTGTCCGACCACAACATCATGAGCCTAGGTGACAAATGGATCGGTCAAGCAGCCATGATAAAGCGATTGGGAGCCGACGCGTATCAACCGGCACTGGACAATTACTTTGCTCGATTTGGCCGCCATTGGGTGGAAACCCGTGGAGAACCAGGAACCGAGACATTTGAAGTGCGCCTGCAACCATTGGATGAATTCCGTGCATTGGTAGAACAGCGAGGCGAATTCATCATGATGCCGGGTGAAGAAATTACGGACAATGTGGAAGGTGCCCCAGTGCATATGAACGCCACGAACCTGCAAGAGACCATTCAACCATTAAGCGGAAGTACCATACGTGAGGCAATCGCTGCCAATTTGCGAGCTGTCGAGCAGCAGGCTCGACGAACAGGACGTGAAATCTTGACACACGTCAATCATCCCAATTACGAGTACGCGATAACTCCCGAAGACCTGGCGGCTGTTTTTCAGGAGCGCTTTGTCGAGGTGTTCAACGGTCATCCATCTGTCAATCATCAAGGGGACGACTTGCACCCGGGCGTCGAGCGCATGTGGGACATTGCCAATACGATTCGTTTAGATCGCACTGACACCCCTCCACTGTACGGCATTGCGACCGATGACAGCCATGAATACCACGGCGCCGACAACAGCGCGAGTCGTCCTGGACGAGGTTGGATTGTCGTCCGTGCGCGGCATTTGACACCCACTAGAATCATTCGAGCTATTCGGCGAGGAGATTTTTATGCGTCCAACGGCGTTGTACTGCAGGATGTAAATTGGGACGAATCCACGGGTGAATTGCAAGTTACGATCAAGCCTGAGGAGGATGTCCGTTACAAAACTCAGTTCATTGGTACGCCAGCGGGAATCGACACGCTAAGCTGGCCCATGATCGACGACCAAGGCCAGCCCATGGAGGGGCTGCGCGAGTATGCGCCTGAAATCGGTCAGGTACTGGCAACACAAGAAGGTTTGACCGCCACCTATCGTTTAACGGGAAATGAGTTGTACGTGCGCGCCGTGGTGACATCCACCAAACCCCATGAACGACCATCTTTCGAGCAACAGACAGAGCAAGCTTGGACCCAACCGGTCGGTTGGGCCGGGCGAGTGGAATCCAAGTAGCCCAATTTTTTCGCAGGAATCAACATTGTGGATTTGCAACTTCAGGACAAAGTCGTCATCGTTACCGGAGGTTCCAAGGGAATAGGTCAAGCCATTGTGCGCAGCTTCTTGGCCGAGGGATGCCGTGTGGCAAACGTGAACCGTAGCGTCGAGGAAGGTCAACAATTAGCAGCCGAGTATGCAGCCAAGGGTAAGGAATGCCATTTTATTCAGGCTGATTTGGTGAACATCCAAGCGTGCGAACATGCTGTTCAAAAGACCATCCAGCGATTTGGACGCATCGATGCCGTGGTGAACAATGCAGGAGTCAACGACGGGGTTGGACTGGACGCGGGACCGCGTGAATTTGTGAAATCTTTGGAACGAAACCTCGTACATTACTACGCGATGGTGCACTACGCTCGCGAAGCTTTGATTTCCAGTAGCGGTGTGGTGGTCAATGTCGGCTCCAAAGTTAGCCTGACAGGACAAGGAGGTACTTCTGGATACGCATCCGCAAAAGGCGGAATCAATGGATTGACGCGCGAATGGGCCGTGGAATTCGCTCCCCATGGTGTGCGCGTCAATACGGTATTGCCAGCCGAAACATGGACACCCTTGTACGAAAATTGGTTGAAGACGATGCCCGATCCAGCAGCTACGAAGAGGGCGATCGAGCGAAAGGTACCCCTCGGTCAGCGATTCACCACCTCGGACGAAATCGCAGACATGGTCGTTTTTCTAGCTTCGCCGAGATCCGCACATACCACGGGACAAATTGTGGTCGTCGATGGTGGTTATACACATCTGGATCGCAAGTGCACGGAATGAACCCGGCCCACCAAACGCTGGCAAATACAGGCAGGGTGGAGCACCAGAGCATCTAGATGGACTTGGAGATCCGTCCTCTTTGTAAAACGGTTTTGGCCGTCGCTGGAGACGACTTCGTGTAATCGTACTGACATCGGTCGGGATGGAACCATTTTAGGGTCTGTACGGCGCCCCAGCATGTGGTGAATTCGCAACGTCCCAGGTGTAATCCTCACAACAGCTTACATCACACCACGCCTTGGCCAGTATATGAAATACTGTTCAGATTTCATGACATTTTGTCGATTGCTGATTATCATGAAATGAGTAGTCCAGGTCAAAGGCAGTGCGACGACGGACCTTTCATCGGTCAAGAAGACAAGCCTCTTTCGCACTGTCTCGAGGGGACCGACCTGGCTGCGACGTACTAGGTTCACGTCGTGCAACCGTGTGCAACCGTGCCAACATCGTATTCGTACAGTACGGTCAATGTTGAAGTTCAGACTGGAGCATGTCCCCATCGTTTTTACAGCTCCGATGTTTCTCAGGAATGGAGGTTTTCCCAGTGATGTGGTTTCGACGTAATAGCAATCGTCCTCGTTACAACTTATTGGGTACAGGCGGATTCTTGACGGCCAGCAACCAAGTAAAACAAACGAAGCGACCTGCGCGCCACAATTCGCGTTACGGACGGTTGTTGTCAATGCAACCGCTAGAACCTCGACGGCTGTTAGCCGTCATCGCAGCAGAAATCAATCTGTTCGAAGACAACAATGGATCACCAGGTGCGTTGATCGCGAACGATACGGTTGACGTTGGTGACACATTCTTCGCCGAAATTGCCGTACAACCTATCCAAGAGCAAGGGGACACAGAAGATCCAGGTGGCGTCTTTTCGATGCAGGTAAACGTGGGCTGGGATCCCAACGTATTAGAAGAAATTGACAATCCCTTCCCGAACCTGCACACAGTACCCCTTGGATTCAGTTTTTTCTTCGGCACCCCTGACAATGCAGCAGGTCAAATCGAGGCTTTATCTGGTGGGACCACGCAATTGCATTTTGCCGTGGGTGAAAATGCACCCGAGCGATTTTTTCTATTGTACTTCCGCGCCGACGCACCAGCAGTCGATTCCATGATCACATTGGATGGTTCAGGCGGTATTACTGACCTCACGAACCCCAATGCATTTGTTGAGCTACTGCAGCCAGAAAGCGTAACGGTTATCGCCGATGATACTGCAGCCGTCGTCAATATCAACGATCCAACACTCACCGAAGGCACGAACGGGACAACAAATCTTAGTTTCGACGTAAGTTTGACCGACGCCTTGCCTTCTATCGTCGACGTCGATTTTGCAGTTGCCGGAGGCAGTGCCGATCAAGGCAGCGACTTTACGGTAACTTCCACCAGCCCAGTCAATTTTCAGCCTGGTGAAACCAGCAAAACAATTGAAATGGTCGTGGTTGCTGATTCCACCGTCGAGCGCGACGAGACAATTGTCGTTGATCTGACTAATATCGTCGTGACGAATGATTCTGCCGGCATTGCCGGTCCGGATGCTGTGCTGGGAGATGGCAGTGGTACGGCAACAATTTCTAATGACGATTCAGCCACGCTGCAGTTCACGAGTGCGAGCTTGGCTACCAACGAAGCCAGTGGACCGCTGAATTTTATGGTCGAGCTGACCAATCCTGTCGACGTGGACGTGATGATCGACTTTGATTCGAGTGATGGGTCTGCGACCACGGCCGATTCAGACTATGCGGCTGCCAACGGCACTTTAACTTTTACGGCGGGACAAACAGGTCCCCTGAGTGCACCTGTCACGTTGCATGATGACAACACGGTGGAATTAGACGAAACGCTTACCATGGCGTTAAGCAATCTGGTCAATCAGGATCGCAACATCACGCTGGGTCTTTCTAATGCATCCAGCCAAATAACGAACGATGATACCGCGACGTTATCCATAGCCAACATAACCATGGACGAAGGAGACGCAAGCTCGACGACCATATTTTCGTTTGAAGTATCCTCGGACAATCCAGTAGATACGAACGTGTCGCTTGACTTTGCGACTCGTGACGATACGGCCACCACGGCCGACAACGATTACCAGGCCTATTCAGGTAGTCTAACGATTCCGGCAGGTAGCACCGCTTCGCAAATGATCGATGTTACCGTCCATGGCGATGACGTGGCCGAAGCAACGGAGCGTTTCTTCGTCGACCTATCGAACTTACAAAACGGTGGTCGCGATGTGACACTCACGAGTGCCACAGGCATAGGAACAATCGTTGCGGACGATACGGCTATCTTCATCAGTGATGCTACCGTGGTGGAAGGAGATTCAGGGCAGACAGTACTCGAATTTACGGTGACCGCCGAACAGGTTCCTGCGGGTCCTGCGATTGAAGTGATTGCCAATACGGCAGACGGCACGGCTACCGTGGCGGACGGTGACTATGTGGCCGTTCAGAATCTAAGCCTAATGTTCGATGACCAGAATCCCACCCAAACTGTCTCCGTACTCGTGAATGGCGACGATGGCGTGGAGCTGAACGAATCGTTCACCGTTGATCTGACTACCAATGCCACAAATATCATGATCGTCAATGGTTCCGCTTTGGGAACGATTGAAAACGACGATGCGGCCACTGTTTCGATCGACAGTGCCAGTGTCGTCGAAGGCAACAGTGGTTCGACCTCGACGTTGACCTTTACGGTGATGCTGGACAACGTGGTCGATCACGATGTGAATGTCGACTTTGCCACGAACGATGGCACAGCGCTTGTCTCGAATAACGATTACGCTGCCAACAGTGGCATGGCAACCATTCCCGCCGGCAGTACCTCACAGCATGTGACCGTTACCGTCAATGGTGACGATAACGCCGAGGCGGATGAAACGCTGAGCGTACAGCTGAGCAATTTGCAGCACGGCGGTCGGCATGTCTCAATCGACAATCATACGGGTACCGGCACGATCGAGAACGATGATATCGTTGGCATCGTGGTCGATGATGTGGCAATCACAGAAGGTGATTCTGGTACGTTGATCGCCAACGTAACAGTTAGTTTGACGGGGGAAGTCAGCGAAACGGTTACGGTGGACTTTGCCACAGCAGACGGGTCAGCACAAGTTGCTGACCAAGACTATTTCATGAATACCGGTACGGTCACTTTCGCACCGGGGTCAACCAGCGAAACGCTATCCATTACGATTCAGGGAGACGACAAATTTGAGAGTGACGAAACGCTGACCGTGATGCTGAGCAACGCGAATGCTGGTTCAGCAGACGTTACCATCCAGGATTCCGAGGCGACACTGACCATCCATGACGATGATGATCGGCCGACGGTTTCTATTAACAGCGTGTCGGTCCATGAACCGGAATTTGGCACAGCAACAGCAACTTTTACCGTTTCTCTGTCGAACCCTAGCTCCGAAACAGTCACCCTCGATTTCACGACTGAGGACATTTCGGCTGAAGACGAAAACGGTAGCGGAGACTACCAGTCCCACAGCGGGACCCTGACGTTTGTCGATGATCTCGCCACTTCCCTCGAACAAACGATTACCATTGAGGTGAATGCGGACGACGCTGAGGAAACTCCAGAAACATTCCACGTCGTCTTGTCCAATGCTCAAGGCACAACTTTGGATGTTGGTGCAGATGACGGTATCGGCACCATCCTTTCCGATTTGGGAACGGCTTCACTGAGTGGCCGTGTGACTTTGCCGTTTGGAAATGACGTGATCGGAATCCCTCACGTGTTGGTGACACTCATAGGGAACAACTTGGATACTGCCCAAAGCGTGTTGACGGATTCCACAGGGCACTACTCATTCACTGACTTGATGGCTGACAGTTATCAGATTTCTCAAGGCGACATCAGCACCCTGTTCATTGACGGACCGGATCAGATCGGAACACAGGGTGGCGAAACGGCAAATGACCAGTTCTTCAATATTGACATAGAGCCCGGTGAGGTGGGTACCGCCAATGAGTTCACGGAATCTGCCCTGCAGCCAACACTTTTGTCCAAGCGATTGTTGTTGAACTCGACGCCACCACCAGCGCAGTTCCTGGCGGACCTGTTGGGCGGTGGCTCTACTACGAACGGCAACGGAGTGGTACCCGGTCCTGTCTCTTCCATCAGCGCGATCGTCGATCCGCAAGTTGTTGTTCAGCAGGATACGGTAACGATCATCGGGTCGGACGGATACGACGAATTTGAGATCGAAGTCAGTGTTTCAGAGCTGTCCATTACCGTCAATGACCAAGAACAGTCATTTTCGCTAGATGATGTCTCTCAGGTGAATCTGCAGGGCGGTGGCGGAGGTGATACCGTGAATCTGCTGGGTGGACCAAGCGACGAAGTAGCCCAGCTGTCACCAGGTACGGCAACATTACAAGACTCGGGTGAAAACTATCTGGTCAACTTGTCTGGAATCGATCAGATCTCGATTGACGGCGGAGGTGGCTTCAACACTGCCGACGTGTTCGATTCTATCGGCAACGACAGTCTGCAAATTCAGCCAAGCATCGCTCACCTGAGTGGGGAACAATTGGCCAATCAAGTCGTGAATTTCGACTTGGTGCGGGCCGTATCCCGATCAGGTGGAACGGACACGGTGACTGGCAGTAGCCTGGCCGACTACGTACTGCAGTTGAACGGAAATTGGCTCGGTAGCTAAAGCAACGTTTTCGCGTGATGCTGGTGCATGGAAAGCGAATCCATCGCACCGGCATCACCCTTCCAAACGAATCTTCTACCAAGCACGCTCCAGTCCTAGACGGATTCCTTGAGCCCAAAAGTCGGTATACTCAAAGCGAGGCTCAGGCTGAGGTAGGTTGCCACCATCGGACGGTGGGAATTGTCGTGGATCCAAGTTCCGATCAATCTGATCACCCGGACGCACTACTCGACTCCAGTAGAGGAATGAATAGCCGGCGGAAATTTGCCAGCATCCGAAAGGCCTGCTGATCGTTACTCCAAACTCTGGCAGGACTGCTATGTCGTTATCGGTCACCTCTCCCATGTTGGATTGCAACGCGAGGAAACCACCGTCTAGATTGACAGCATCACCGACGTCTGGTGTGGTGATAGTAGATCCGTCAATATCGACTGTTGACTGAGTATTACCGAGCGCAACCTTCATGAGCAATTCAAAAGTCCAGCAGTTCTGCTGGATTTCGGCAAGCAATCCCAACTGTCCACCGTGAAACTGGCTTTCAGTATCGAAAGAATCGCGAATATCGAAGATCGTACCGGCGGCCAGATCGGAGATTGCTTCATTCACATCGTGGATGTTGAGATCCTCATTCAGTCGACTGTAGCGGTAACCGGCAAGTAGATCGACGCGAAAACCACAACCCTGACACATAGATCGACGGAAATTGACATCGAACAGGTCGAATTCGGACGTGGCGACAACATCAAGTGTTCCGGAAGAGACACCAGGGAAGGCCGTGATACCTGAGCCTTCTGCTCCGAGTTCTACATTAAAAAACGGTCGCGCTACGATAGGGTCATCGCTTCCACCGACGGAAAAATCTTCTCGCTTACGGCCCAAGTGCAGGTAACTGGCATCAATGGCACTACAGGGACTGAGCCATTTTGTGACCGAGTAACGCCCACCCGCTCGAATGCCACCCGTCATGTCGTCGCCACCAAAAAGGATACTCGTGCCCGTTTGCCCCAAAACACCTGCGGTACTCGGGTCTGGAGTGTTTGAAGGACTGGTAGTGACAAGTGGTGGCGAGTCAAAGCCGTCGGTCCACCACAACAGACCTTCCACGCGAACTTCCAATCCCATCACACAGTCCTGACAGGTCGTATCACAACCGTCGCAGCATCCCGCGCCATCCAGGTCACAGCCATCACAGGCCAATCCAGCATCATCCAGTTTTTCTGGAGTAATCAGTACCAACTCTTCGCTGTCGGCTTCCGGTTCCAAAACGGTTTCTTCCAATGCTGACTGGATAGCATTTCTGCGCAATGACACAGAAGAACCAATTCGTTGGGCGAGATTTCCTCTGGCCGCCTTGAGCTGTTCGGTGTCCGTAGATTCATTTAAGGCACCCGTTGATTTCAGCTGCGAATGCTGTGGGCTTTCCTTGGACAACCAACCATCGATAGCACGCTTGGCCCTAGTCTGGGGTCGCTGAACACGTGGAACGGTTCGGCGGATAGAGTTACTCCTTTTGCCGGAGTGAATCATGCCGTCAGTGCCATACCAATTGGCTAACTCGTCGGACGAATACTTTGACTCTTCCGCTAGCACGCGTCCTGGCGTGATCCAGGGTAGGCTGACGATTGCGACGAGCGCTAGCCAGCGAATGGTTTGCCGAAGATCGATAACAGCTCGAAATGTGTTTGCTTGCAGAGCCATCGGTACTGCACCCCTCTGTACATATCTAGAGAACTAGACGTAATGTTGTCTAGTTTCTTCGGTCATACAATTGGTACAGCTTGAACAATCCTTACGATCAGAATAAATGTACCTCCGGGAATAGAAAGAATGTGCCTCGCTTAGAAGCAGTCCGGCACAAGCCCAACACTACCCACTTTGGCACCACCATAATGAGTGGCATGGAGCGTTCGAAATCTCCAACTTACTGACGCTGTCGTTTCAGCTGAACATTTGTCTCAGCCCAATCGCCGGAAACGCGTGCTGTAGGTGCGTTACAGCGGGAGTCTCGGCAGGCTCAGTCCAGGTGATGGCAACGACATCGAATCGGGCCGCATGTTCAAGCAGACGATAGCGTTTTAGGTAGCTGAGTGCGAGCTTGGTCAGCTGTCGTTGTTTGTCGGCTGTCACCGCTTCGGTCGGACACCCGGCTCGGTGATCAGTGCGGGTTTTCACTTCGACAAAGACAACTGTGTGTCCGTCGATAGCAATCAGATCAATTTCTCCCAGTTTGTTTCGATAGTTACGCGCAAGAATGCGGTACCCTAGTTTTCGGAGAAACTTCTCAGCTACAGCTTCACCTCGTTGACCCAACGAAGAGGAGGCTTGGGTAGTGACATTCCACCAGGCGAAGAGCGCGTTAAGCGGATTCATAGTTACGATCGACCAAGACGTCTGACTAAGACGTTTTGCGGCGGCGTTCTTTCAATCGTACCGCCTTACCGACGCGATCTCTGAGAAAGTAAAGTTTTGCACGCCGTACAATACCCGATCGTTTGACTTCGATATTCGCAATCCGCGGTGAAAGCACGGGAAACTTTCGTTCAACTCCTTCGCCAGCTACGATGCGCCGTACGGTAAACATTTCGCGTGTTCCAGAACCGCTGCGTGCGATGACGACTCCGTTGAAGACTTGAATCCGTTCTTTGTCGCCTTCGAGGATACGTGTGTGTACATCCACAGTATCCCCGATTTCAAATTCGGGAACGTTTTCATTACGGCTGGATTCTTCAACTTTTTCCAGGAGTTGTTGGCTCATCTTCGATGATCTCCAATGAAGCAGGATCTTTTTTCACAATACTACTAGGGAAATATATTCGACAGTATTGCAAAAATCGAGGTTTCTTTATTAGTGGGGTTCGGTGTCCAATAAATCGGATCGCCGGTCCAACGTGCGTTGATAACTTTGCTCTCTGCGCCAGCGTTCGATCTGTTCGTGATTTCCGCCCAGCAAAACTTCGGGCACTTGGAGTCCGCGAAACTCGCGCGGCCTCGTATATTGTGCGTGTTCTAGCCAACGATCATGGCCAGAAAACGAGTCCAATTGGTTACTGCGTGCGTCTCCTAAGACGCCCGGCACCAAGCGAACCACAGTGTCGATCATGACCATGGCTGCCACTTCACCTCCATTGAGAACAAAGTCACCAATGGAGATTTCTTCAGGTTGTAAAATATCGAAAACTCGTTGATCGAACCCTTCATAGCGTCCGCAAAGGAGTACCAGACGAGGACAACGACCAAGTCGCTCGACGGTCGCTTGATCAAGTCGGTGACCACTGGGGGTCAAGGCAATCAAGTGACCTGGTTGTTGTCCCATGGCCTGGACTGCTTCGACACACTCGACGACCGGTTGGACCATCAAGACCATCCCGGGACCGCCGCCGAACGGCCGATCATCTACCATATTGTGTTTGTCGTTCGCCCAGTCTCGGATGTTATGCAGTTGAACATCCACCAAGGCATTGTCGATTGCGCGTCTTAGGACACTTTGTCCGAGGTAGCCCGGAAACATTTCCGGAAAAAGCGTCAACACATCGAATCGCATGTCGGTCACCTGACTGCTGCTGGCCCACAAGCGACACGTGTAGCAGCAGCTATTCAGCCTGCGTTGACTCTTCTAAATCAGCGGCTTCTCCCGTGCCTGCTTCATCACCACTAGAAGCATCGTCTTCTGAATCTGTGGTGGATGCAGCACTTGGCTGAACAACCGGCTTAGGCTTAGGTTGCAACCGTTCGAGCGCCTGTTTTTGTAGTTCCAAATGAGTTCCACTACTGCCGTACTTCTTAATGAGAACCTTTACCTTATCACTCGGTTGGGCGCCAACACCCAACCAATAATCGATTCGTTCACCGTTCAGCACAGCTCTTGCATCCGTTTCCTTCACCATAGGATCATAAGTGCCTAGTTCTTCTAGCACTCGGCCGTCCCTGGGACGTCGACTATCGACTGCACAAATCCGAAAAAATGGTCGGTGCCGGCGTCCTAATCGTTTCATGCGTATGCGAACTGCCAAAAGTGTGTCTCCGGAAGAATAGTGATCGTTAGGTGCAATACGACAACAGGCGGCCGTGACTCCGTCGGAAGCCACTTTGTGCCAAGCCCAATATTTTGGCGAATTTTTCTTGGCTTGACTACCCCTATTGGAGGTTACATTTCTAACTCGGGCGAAGTTGGAGGGATAGTTCAACCGATTGGCGTCCGGAAGAGTCGGCTGGAGACCACATACTCGGGGAATTTCCGCTGTTTCCGCCTTCAGGAACCGGGGGTTAGCCTCCTCCGATTAGTTTCATGACGAGCGCGGGCATGCCCTGCAGGAGGCCGGCACTGCCGAAATGAGCTGCTCCCAGTCTCCATAGCAGCTCATTAAAGATCACCCAATCGTCCTATTTGGGCATCAACTGGCCGAGCCATCGCGTTTTTCGCGATTGCGTTTGCGTTTTTCCCGTTCACGTTGCTTCTTGAGCTTGGCTCGTTCTTTGGGAGTGAGACGTTTGCCGGTACTCTGTTTGGGGCGGGCCAATTTGCGTCCTGGGTCCATCATGCCCCCTTTTTGCATTTCCCGCACCATTTTCATACGGTCTCCCATACCTTTGCCTGCCATCATCTTTGCCATACTCGCCATACCATCAAACTGTTTAACGAGTTCATTCACTTGGCTAGGATCGACACCAGCCCCGTTGGCAATGCGTTGACGACGGCTGGGATCAATGGTTTGACTGGGATTACGTCGCTCCTCTGGAGTCATCGAGTCGATGATTCCAAACAGCTGCTTAAAATCGGACTCATCGACGTCCCCCATCATTTTGTTCATGTCGCCCATTCCTGGCAGCATTCCAACCATCTTTTGCATTAAACCCGGACGGGAGATTTGTGAAAGTTGTTTGCGGAAATCGTCAAGGGTAAAGACGCCTTCTCGTAAACGGGCTTCTGTTTCTGCTAGTGCTTCTTGGTCCAACTCACGCTGAGCTGTTTCAACCATCGTCATCAAATCACCTTCACCCAGAATT
Source organism: Pirellulaceae bacterium (assembly GCA_022448645.1). The sequence continues at coordinate 124,924 of JAKVBZ010000003.1, read as the reverse complement.
CGACCTGCCATTCGATCTGGGTGGAACGGTTCCAGGGCATCGAAACGTTCACCAGTACCGATGAATTTGACTGGTACTCCGGTGACGTGTTTGACCGACAACAGTGCCCCGCCACGTGCGTCTCCATCTAGCTTGGTCATAATGACGCCATCCAGTTCCAGTGCCTCGTTAAAGGCTTGGGCGCTGTTGACGGCGTCCTGTCCGGTCATGCCATCGACCACAAGGTATGCTTGGTCCGGCCCAACTCGCTTATCGATAGTAGACAATTGATCCATAAGTTCTTCATCGATTGCGAGACGACCGGCCGTATCGAGAATTAATACCGAGATTCCTTCGGCCTTTGCCTTTTTGACGGCGTTCTGACAGACAAGGATGGGGTCAGTTGCGCCTTCTTCGGAGTAAACTGGAATGTTTAGCTCCTGACCAATGACGTGAAGCTGTTCCACGGCGGCGGGCCGTTGCAAGTCGGCCGCGCAAAGCATCGCTTGTTTGCCGTCTTGCTGGATGAGACGTCCGAGTTTTCCACAGGTCGTGGTTTTACCGGAACCTTGCAGGCCACATAGCATGAGGACGGTGACATCACCTCGCAAATGAAGTGACGGGTCGACGGGCCCCAAAATGTCGACCAAACCCTGGTACACGATCGACATCAACTGCTCGTCAGGCGCGAGTGAAAGTAAAACCTTTTGACCGATCGCCTGTTCGTTGACCCGAGCCATGAAGTCAGTCACCACCGAATAACTCACGTCAGCGTCTAACAGCGCTTGTTCTACGAGATTCAGTCCATCTCGCATGTTATTTTCGGTGAGCTTGCCTTTGCCTCGCAAACTCTTCATCGCCGATTGCAGGCTGTCTTGCAGAGATTCAAACATGGCTTCTTTCAGGTCGCTTTTTTTTGGTGCGAGCTTGCTAGCAGTGCTGCTAGCAAGTGGATAATGTGCCGTGGAGCCAACCGGCTGTTACGCTCAGTCAGCACGGTTCCCACGTTACGAATTTACCGTGTACCACGCATAATCGAACGCATCTAGCGAGGAATCGAGTGACGACGGCCAAGTCGAGTATTCTAGCGTCACTCGGGGGAAAGTTAAATCCTCCGTGGGTTTATGGTCCTAGCAGGAAGATTCATTCTTGCCGAATTCGTGCCATCAATACTAATATTTAAGAATGTCACTAAACGTGGTTACCGCTGTTGGTGCTAGAATCCACTCCAGTGACGATCCATGATGCGTTCATTGCTTGCTGCATGCAGATTGTCGACGTTTCACGATCCATCACGATTTTACCGATACGTGAATGGTAACGTCCGTGCCACCTACAGGGGCTGGCCGCTGTCCGGCAGGTTATTTGGCTACATACACGAAACGGAGGCGTGTAAATTATGCGGACACTGTGGGTGATTCCATTCGTGGTGCTGTTGACTGGGAACGTCAGCAGTGGACAAGAATGGGCGCGAAAGATGTTTAAAACAAGAACCCACGACTTTGGAGTCTTGGCTCGAGGCAGCAAACCTGAATTCATCTTCGAAGTGACGAACGAGTATGAAGAAGATGTTCACATTACTGGTGTTCGCTCGAGTTGTGGCTGTACGATTCCCGTCATTTCACAACAAACTCTCAAAACTTGGGAAACGGGCCAGATCGTATGCCAATTCGACACCGTGGCTCACATCGGTATAAAAACATCGGTGGTAACCGTCACCTTCGATCAGCCGTTTCCGGCCGAAGTGCAATTGAACATCCGTGGTCATGTCCGGCGCGATGTTGTCATGCAGCCGGGTGTCGTTGAATTCGGCAAAGTACGTCGCGGTGTGACGACGGAAAAAACAATCGCCATTGAATATGCGGGGCGTCCCGATTGGCAGATCGTCGACGTCCGGAGCACGAATTCCAACTATGAAGTCGAACTGGAAGAGTCTGTGCGGACCGACGAACGAGTCAGTTATGTAATGCTCGTACGTCTTAAGCCTACCGCCGAGCCGGGATATCTCCATGACCGATTGACCCTGGTTACCAACGATGCCAAGGCACGCACGATTGAATTACCAGTCGAAGGACGTGTACTCAGCTCGATCACCGTAAGTCCGGCATCGCTAGCTTTGGGAGACATTCCCATTGGTGAGCAGAAATCCAAAAAGATCGTTGTCCGTGGAGACCAGCCGTTTCGCATCGTCAACATTGAATGTGAAGACGACTCTTTTGAATTTGAGACTTCGGCCGAGCCTCAACGGACCCATATCTTACCCGTTACCTTTGCTGCCCAGGGTAAACCGAGAAAGGTCAACGAGCGGATTCACATTGAAACCGATTTGGGAAGTGGATCCACGGCAGAATTCCTGGCTACGGGGAACATCGTTACATCCTCCCGTTAGTCGACAGGGTAAATCTAAGTAAGGACGAGGAATGAGACACACAGGCGAGCGTTGCTAGACAAACGACCTGTTGTACCTCTTTTGTTGGCTAGTCTTCAGTAGCCGCGTGCGATCGGTTGTCGGGGTCCACTATTCAACCGGCACGATGAGCCCAGTCCAAATCAAGGGCCTGGAAGGGCCTTCATATCCAGACACCCGGATCTCTGGATCTTCGATGATGGCCCCCAAAACGATGACCTTGTCACCTGTACCCCAAGACCTCGATTCAGGATCCTGTTGTGGAAACAGGATGAATGTTTCCAGAGCACGCCCCGTCTTCAACGGTTGCACTACGTAAAGCTCTTGATACCTGGCTTGATTCCTGACTGCTTGAACCGTACCAGCCAGGAAGATCCCCGAGTGCGTTCGATTGGGAACGGAGAGCCACGATCTTGCGCTGCGAGACACCAGATTCAATGCCTTTTCGTCAGTAGCAAGTTCCAGACACCAATCCGTCAACATGGTCAATGCTGACGAGGTATCCTGGGCAGAGCCTTCTAAGTAAGCCACCTTTTCACCTAGTTCGTTCAGTGCCAACTGCCAGTCGGATACCATGCTTCTTTTGTCATCCATCGTCGCCAACATGAATTCAGCGTGAAACTGCTCAGCACGACGGAACACTTCATGCAGGTCTTCGGCGATGAACGTTGGTGCACTCATCACCGAGGGCAAAACGGCAATCTCTGGTTCCTCCCATTCTTCTTCTGCCGTTAAGTCCGCTTGTAGATCTGCTAAATCTTTTTCCTCTGCGAATTCGTTGCCAGCGATCAGATGGGCGGGATCCGTCAGTTCCTCAGCAGGCTGAATGGCAGCGACCCCCGAATCTTCTTGCGTATGGGAAAGAACTACAACTTGGCCTGGATCGACGCGCACAACCGTCGTTTCCCCGTGTTGGGACCTCATAGCATTGCTGGATTCGTCGACGAGTTGGGTCGGCGGAGTCGCCTCATCCGAGTCCCCACTCGAATGCTCGACATGCGATAGGCTCTGCAACCGATTGGGGCGGGAGGCCTTGCTGTCATCAGACAGATAGAACTTAGCCGGTACGATCGAGGGAACATACCCACTAACCACAGGTGCCAATCCCAAAGGATCTTGTCCCCAATTCCCGGGCAACCACCAAAGAACACCTTGAGCAACTGGAACGATTACGATCGCCAACAATAGACAGGCAACGAATGTGCGGAGGCGGCTCTTGTTTTTCTGCGGACAAAATCTAGCAACCGAAATACCGGCGTACGGTTCTCGTCTTGTAACGGATGCGGCAACGTTCTCTGCTGGTTCCCGAGGAACTGCTGGTTCCCGAGGAAATGGTCCAGTAGTTTCCAGTGTGGGCGAGACGATGTCCACAGACGTATCGGCATCTTGAGGACAGGTTTGTTCTGACTCGTCAGAATCCTCGGGTTCCGAAGCTTCCGCAGCGACAAGCGTTTCCAAATCCACATCCTCCAGCGCAACATTTCCGGTCTCCTCGAGAGCGCTTTGTATTTCCAAGGCAATTCCGCATTGCGGGCATGCATCAACAGCAGCTCCTGCAGTAGAAATAGCGGTTATCACATGCTGACAATGTGGGCATACACGCCTGTTCATGCGTACGGGTCTCTCAAGTTTTCGCGTTCGCGAATTGCGAATCTCAATCGGAGTTGCCAGAGAAGACAGTTAGTTTAGCAACGTCGCGACTCACTTGCCAAGAAATTCAGCTCAGGGACTACCAAGTCACCGTTTCGCTGATCGGCGAATTCTGTCCGGTATTGTCACAGCGTGCGCACGGCGGCAGTTTTCAACGCATACGCATCCAGTGAGTATCACTGTGGTTATGGCATCGCCGTGTTGAAAAAAGTGAATTCCGCAGCGGCGTCAAGAACGTCTGGTCCATCGGAATGAAAGTGATCCTCGCAACCATCGACCAGAAAAACCGTAAAGAAAACGTCCAGTCTACATCTCAAATTGATACAACGGCCCCAATTTGTCGACGAGATACCGTACCAGTGGCTCGTGAGAAAGTGGAGTCCGAACCACTTTCGCCACCAAATCGGCTGTGGTGAATGTTTGTCCCCAACGATGAACATGAGTTCTCAACCATTGTAGTAAGGGGACAAAATCACCTTGGGAGAACATATGGTCCAGATCTCCTAATTCCTCGCGAGCCGACTCGAATAGTTGGGCGGCGTAAAGGTTGCCGAGAGAATAGGTTGGAAAATACCCGATTAATGCGGCGCTCCAATGAATGTCTTGAAGCACGCCTTCGGCGACGTTTGCCGGTTGGATTCCGAGATATTTTTCGTAAAGTTCGTTCCAAGCTCCAGGCAATTCCCACACCGATAGGTCTTCCGTAAGAAGTGCCTGTTCCAATTCAAATCGAATAATAATGTGAAGGTTGTATGTTACTTCGTCAGCCTCAACCCGAATCATCGAAGGTCGCACGTCGTTAATAGAAAAATAAAAATCATCGAGCCCATCAGACGAAAATGTGTGTGGGATTTGTTGTTGTAGTAGCGGATAGAAAAAGCGCCAAAACGGCAGGCTGCGGCCAACAAAATTTTCCCATAGTCGCGATTGAGACTCGTGTATCCCCAACGAGACGAAATTCCCCAGCGGTAGCCCATACTGATCGCTGGGCAATCCTTGCTCGTAAATTCCATGCCCTGCTTCGTGGAGTGTGCCGAAAAATGCCATGGGAAAGAATGCCTCATCATAGCGCGTCGTGATGCGGCAATCATGCGGTCCCATGGTCGAACAAAAGGGATGATCTGTTTCATCCAAACGTCCGCGGTCGAAATCGAATCCGATCCGTTGTGCTGCCAATCGACCGATCTCTCGTTGTTGTGGGACTGGGAACGGACGTGTCAGGATATCTCGCCGCGGAACACGTGAAGAGGCCTGAATGGCTGCCACCAGCGGCACCAAAGACTCTCGCAAATCTGACAGTACGCGGGAGACATTGCTCGTGCGCTCTAACGGCTCGAAATCATCCAACAACGCATCGTAAGCGCAATCTTCGTATCCAACTGCTTCCGCTTGTTCCCGCTTGAGATCAAAAATCGTTTGCAGGTGTGGGGCAAAGGTCTCGTAGGTTTTGTCCTGTCGAGCTGCTGCCCAGTTTTGTTGACCCAACACGGCGGCGCGGGAGAGTTCTTCGACCAGGCGGCGCGGTAACTGTGTCTGCTTCCGGTACTGTCGGCTTAATTCGCGGACGGTAACGGAATGCTCGTGAGTGGCCTCCAAATCGGCACAGTGTGCTTCCATTTCGTCCAGCCACTGGCCGTACTGGGGATCTGTTTGTCGGGAGTGGATCACACCCGCCAAATGCGCAACTTGTTCCGCCCGGTACGCTCCTCCTCGTTGGGGTAGCAGGGTTCGTTCGTCCCACTGCAATAAAGAACTGGCTGATGAAAGTAACGCGATTTGCCGGGCATGCTCGCAGATTTGGTCAAAAAGATCGTTGGGCGATGGAGCCATAGCTGATCAAGTCACTCCTATAAAACTTGACATGGACAATGCCAGATGAATGTCCGAAAAATCGCACGATGCGTTCCACAACCCATCACCACACAGGCTTGGAAAGCATCAACGACCCTGGAAGGGAGGAAATCGTACAGGATGCAACTGCCTCTCGGTTTAATCTGCTTCCCCCTCCACTTTCAAGATGGAGGCTTAAGGAATTGCTTCCCGGGCCGAATTCAGGTTGTGTTCGATTTGCCGAGCGCGCGGATCCAAACTCCATATCGGCTCTCGACCTGGAGCTAATTTTTGACGAACTGGGCCGATCGCAGAGGAATCGCGCTGTGTCAAACGGGACGTTTGGCAGCCGACAACCGTTCCCCATACCAAGCCCAAAATCACCAGTTCTACGGTGCGCACCATTGCATGCGGAGAAAAAATATGTAGCAAAAATAAGGCACGGATCACTTCGCCCGTTGCAAGTCAGCCAGGAATGGGTGATTCTGAAGTGATGGACTGTCGCAGAAGTCTAGAACCCTGTCGATGGCAATTTGCCAACCTTCGAAGCTAAGAAAGCAATGATTCAATGGACACAATCGAATTGGACATCTTGGTAGTGGCGCCACATCCGGATGATGCTGAATTGGGGATGGGAGGAGCCATTGCCAGATTTCGGGAAGAAGGTCTGTCAGTCGGTATCCTCGATTTAACCAACGGGGAACCAACTCCACGAGGCACACCCGAGAGGCGTGCTGAGGAATGCCGCGCTGCCACCGAGGTATTGAATGTCTCTTGGAGAGCCAATCTTGGTTTGGTGAATCGAGCTCTGGAACCGACCCTGGAAGCCCGTGCTCAATTGGCAGGTGTGATTCGACAAGTTCGTCCCCGATGGTTGTTTGCTCCCTACTGGGAAGACGCGCATCCTGACCATGTGGCGGCAACGCAACTGATTGAGGCAGCTCGTTTTTGGGCCAAACTGACGAAAACGGACATGCCTGGCGAACCATATCACCCCGAGCGGATTTATTACTATTACTGTGTGCATTTAAAACTTGTGCCACAGCCACAGTTTATCTTAGACATCAGTGAGCAGTGGCCCCAAAAGCTGCAAGCCATGCAGTGCTATCGCAGCCAATTCATCGAAGGCAAGTCAGATCAGTCACCAACTTTCTTGGATCGTATGCGAGATGAAGCTGCCTATTGGGGGAAGGTGATTGGATCGGGTTACGGCGAGCCATTCGCGTCGAGAGAACCGATTGCTGTCACTAGCATGCGAGATTTCTTTTAATACTGGAGAGGCTACGGCGAGTTTGCCGATCAAGCGGACCATGGCGAATCGTTTTCAACGAGCGTCCACGGACGCGCCCCCTTTGGTCACCTTGCTTGCATGTTCGGCATCGACTCAACACCGCCTTTTCGACAGCAGACGATCGGAATCCATGTCCGCAATCTGCTGGTCTGCAGCGCTCTGGCAATGGTTTCTGGGTGCGCCGTGATACCAGAAGTGGCGCACGAGCCTCGTTTCCACAACCCGTTTCCACAATTGCACCGCGTGGCCGTCCTGCCGTTTTTCAACCAATCGGACGAACCTCATTTGAATCAAGATAAGCTGGCGCAAGCATATTACAACGAACTACAACAGATACGCGGGTTTGAGGTGATGCCAGTTGGGGTCGTTAAAAATAGATTGCTGGCGAACCGGGTCGATTTGAACCGTGTGACAGACTATCAAGCCATCGCCCGCATGTTGGGTGTTGATGCTGTGGTGGTGGGAACGGTAACCGATTTCGACCCCTATTATCCTCCTCGCCTGACGATGGCGGTCAACTGGTACGCTGCCAATCCATGTTTTCACCCCATACCACCCGGATATGGGCTGCCTTGGGGAACACCCGAAGAAGAATACATCCCGGATGCACTGGTGTACGAAGCCGAATTCGCACTGGCACGGGAGCAACTGGCGACCCAGACACCTACGGTACCCGCAGGCTTCGCCCACAGCCGCCCGGCTACGGAACCTTCTGGCAAAGTCCAGCAGGCAACGCATGCATTGCCCGTGCCCGATACAATCGATCCTTTCGCTACAACAGAATCTGAAGTGCCGTCCGATTGGCCCGATCCGAGCGGATTCGTACCGCGTAGCCCATCTAGTCAGCGTCCTTTGTGTACGCCTCACCACGACCCGATCATGACGCACATTCGTGCGTTTAACGGCCATAACGATGACTTCACCGCCGCATTGGAAAACTATTATTTCTTTCGCGATGACGCACGATTTGGTGGTTGGCAGAGTTATCTTGAACGTAGCGACGACTTCATCCGCTTCTGTTGCTATCTACATCTGACAGAAATGCTCTCAGCTCGCGGAGGGACAAGCAAAACGCAAGTGGCGTTGCGCTGGCCGATTGGCCGATAGGATCAATAGGATTCACAAACTGTCTGGACGGACCCACCAGCACTCGGCCCCGCCCGCTCGTTTAGCGCACGCCTTTTCGCCTTAGGAGAGCTTGGACTGTGACACAAGACGTAAATGTATTGGCATTGGTGAAAGGGTCCGAGCGTTACATCTTCTTGTACGATGACGACAAGCGAGCGGAAACGTTGCGGATATTGGGCCGGTACGCTTCCAATCCAGACCTGAGCTTTACCTGGTACGACGCGGCCGTTCTCAGTCAAAAAGTTCGACAGAACCACCATGCTTCGTCGTCTGAGAATTCGCCACGTTTCAGCATGCCTGAGTCAAGTGACCAGTTGGACCGTGACGAAATGGTTTAACCTTCAGGTATCTTGGATGCTCAATTCACCTCGGCAGACAGTCGCTGCCGCAACGGTGATGATCTCTGATTCCTTGTTTGCGCAGGAAAGGCGGGATCACGATGGTGGATGCCGTGGGACGCTTTCTCGATTACCTTCGATTCGAACGCAATGCCTCGGATCTTACCATCAAGAGTTATCGAGAAGACCTGACGGCTCTGAGCGATTATCTTACTGAAAGCTTTGAAGGTACCCCTGACCCGGCGGATGTATCCACCTTGGACTTGCGCGGATATGTGTCTGCGCTACACGATGCTGGATATGCGCGGACTTCGATTGCACGACGGTTGGCATCCACACGGAGCTTTTATCGTTTCTTACAGCGCGAGGGACGTATCGATGCTAACCCCGCAAAGCCACTCCGCAATCCGCGCGCCTCACGACAGCTTCCACATTTCTTATCCACACAAGAAATTGGGCGTTTATTGAACGCACCGCCACGCGACAATCCGCTTGGCTTGCGCGACCGCTCGATCTTGGAAACCATGTATTCTGCAGGCCTGCGGGTGGGCGAATTGGTACAGGTAAGTGAAGGAGATGTGGATTTGAAAGCTGGGCTGTTACGCGTGTATGGCAAAGGGCGTCGAGAACGCCTAGCACCACTGGGATCATATGCCATCCAAGCGATGCGATCCTGGATGCAACGACGTCAGCTTTCAGCCAAAGAATCTCCAGGCCGCCAAGCTCCAATTTATGTCAACAAATTCGGCCGTCGCATAACGACGCGAAGTGTCGCTCGGATGTTGGAAAAGCATCTAAAAACGACAGGACTTGACCTTCGCACCACGCCACACACCTTACGGCACAGTTTTGCGACCCATTTGTTGGATCGTGGTGCCGACATCCGTAGCGTCCAGGAGCTGCTGGGCCACAAGAGCCTGGTGACCACTCAGATCTATACGCACGTCAGTACTACCGGCTTGAAAGCGGTCTATGAAAAGGCGCATCCACGAGCGGGCTAAAGGCAATTCGAATCACCCATGAAAATTTCCTGGCTGCACGATCCAGGATGCGGTTTGTAAGCCACCGAGCAACATGGATACGAACCTGGTGGCGCACAACCCTATGGCTCTTGTGGTACTGACAGTCCAGGAAACGTGCGCGAATGTGTTTGGTTGCATCTCGTCTTTAACAACCTAAATCTTAATTTCGCGTACGATTCGCCAATGGTGAAAAGTGTCGAAGGCCCCCAGATGCCTTCCCCCCTAGATAATCCCTTTCCGAACTGCCCAAACAGCCGCCTGCGTGCGATCATGTAAATTGAGTTTGCGCAGGACGTTTTGAACGTGTTCTTTGACCGTCTCGACACTGATCAACATCGAATAGCCAATTTCTCGATTGCTCAAACCAAACCCAAGATGACGTAGGACCTGCGACTCACGCAACGTAAGCGGTATGCTTGTGGGAACGCCATTGATGTGCTTCTCATGCAGTGTTTCCTGCATTGGTTTAAGCAAGCCCTGGGTGGTGGGCGATTGACCCTGACACACATGGGTGACGGCTTCGATGAGTTGCCGACGTAGCAGACCCTTGAGCAAATAGTCAGCCGCGCCCCAGGCATGAGCGCGGGCCACATACGTTGGGTTGTCGTGTGCGGTCAATACGGCCACACGAGTTGTGGGACATTTGTCCTGGATTTTTTGGATGGCCTTCAATCCATCATCACCGCGCAGGAATATATCGGTAAGCACACACACAGGTTGATGTGTATTAACCTGTTGCAAGAGGTTGCGCACACTGCAGGCAGTAGCAACAACGTTCAACGTTGATCCGCGAAACAAATGAACTAGACCGGCACGAATGACTTCCTGTCCATCCGCTACAATAATTTGGATGGCCATAACATGTAATAATCCTGGCGCCTTCTGAATGACCCCTCCATCCTAACGAGACGGAGCCTCATCACTAACCGGATACGAGTCAGTTGGCCGCCGAATTGCGGCTTACCGCAAGTCCTCCTGGTTGCCACCCACGTTTTGGCTCGACGTTTTCATCCATTCGAGGAGTAATTTATCGTCGGTCGAATATCGGCAAGGACTGACGGGACCATCAGGATGATCCGATTATATCGCTGGTAACGATTGTTCGTGGGTTGAGGTGACCAAGACGCTTCGAGGGCATGGTTTGTTCTCCAGAAGTCATCGATCACGTTGACGTTCTTGAACCGGTGACGTAGATAACTTACGACAGCCGTGGGCGATGTTGAATTTTGTAGCTACACCGAATTGCCAAAAGCGGTAGCGATTCATGTCGGGCCGATACGGCGGGGAATTACAGAGACCATCCAGCAGACAATCCTATGAAAAACCGCTCGTTATTACTGATCGACGACGACCGCCACGTGCTGGAATCCATGGCCGGTTGGTTGCGTGAACAGGGCTTTGATGTCAACGAGGCAACAAGTTGCGAGACGGCCATTCAACGGTTATCTCAAACGAACTTCGACTTAGTGTTGGCCGATATTCGCCTGGAAGATGGTGACGGTTTTGACATCCTGTCTCATTGTCGTAAACATTGCCCAGACGTACCGGTTGTTTTGATTACGGGCTACGGCACCGTGGATACGGCGATTGAGGCCATCCGTGCTGGAGCTTTTGATCTGTTAACCAAACCATTGATCGATGAAGAGCTTTTGGTGGCTATCAATCGAGCGCTGTCTCAACAACAAGTCATTGAAGAAAACAAGACTCTCAAGGCACAGCTCGACATTCGCTTTGGCATGTCGAACATCGTCGGCCGGGACCACCGCATGCAGCGGGTGTTCGAAATGATCGACAGTATCGCGGACACCAAGGCCACGGTGCTCATTACGGGCGAAAGTGGTACGGGAAAATCACTGGTGGCAAGGGCCATTCACCGAACCAGCTCACGCAGTGAACAACCGTTTGTGGAAGTCGCCTGTGGGGCATTACCTGAGACACTATTGGAAAGTGAACTTTTCGGTCATACTGCAGGAGCATTCACGGGTGCCACGTCCGACAAAGTTGGCAAGTTCATGCAAGCGGATGGTGGCACGATCTTTCTCGACGAAATCGGAACAGCATCGGCCGGCATGCAAGTGAAACTATTACGTGTGTTGCAAGAATTTGCATTCGAACAAGTCGGTGGGACCAAGACCTTCAACGTCGACTCGCGAGTCATCCTGGCTACGAACGAAAACTTGAATCACGCCGTCAGCGAAGGCCGCTTTCGTCAGGATCTATTCTACCGAGTGAATGTCATCAACATCGAATTGCCCCCCATGCGAGAGCGCATTTCCGACATCCCGTTGTTGGCCGAACACTTTTTACAATCGGTGTGTGAGGAAACGGGCAAGCAGGTCCATCGCTTTTCAGACGAAAGCATGGCCGCGTTACAGCGGCACCCATGGCCTGGCAATGTTCGCGAGCTCCAAAACGTGGTGGAACGCGCTGTACTTTTAGGCAAGGGACATGAAGTCGAATTGGACGATTTGCCGAGCGAATTGGTTTCCACCACACCTGTGGTCGCCAAACCGGTCATGGGAAGGACTTTAAAAGAAGCGTTGGCAGGTCCGGAACGCCAAATCATCTTGGCAGTATTAGAACAGAATAATTGGAACCGCAATACGACGGCTGACATACTCGGAATCAACCGGACGACACTATACAAGAAAATGAAACGGCTAGGGCTGGAAGAGCAACGGGGAATGCGTTTTCCGATGAGTGCTGCAGAAAACGTGTAATTCGCCAACTAGGCAGCTTCAAGAATTCCCGCACCAAATGTAAACCCGCCACCGAACGCACACAGCGCGACGCGGTCATTTTTCTCTAGAGTCGGTAAGACTTCGACCAGACACAGCGGGATGCTAGTAGAAGAAGTATTACCGTGATGCCGGATATTGCTGAAAACATCCACATCGACTCGATTTTGCATAGCATCGATGATCCGGCCATTCGCCTGATGCGGCACCACGATTCGCAAATCGGATTGTGAGATTTCTTGTGCTTCACAGACTCGGCTTAGGCTGGAGATCATCGTACGGACTGCTTCGCTGAAAACTCGCCGGCCCTGCATTTGGATGAATCCGTGGTCACGAAACGGAACGGACAACACCGTACCATTCTCGCCCTTGGCAGATAAATCAGGCCGACGCACTAGGGCGGCTGCTCGAGAAAGGTGTTCTTCCCCGTATAGCAGTGTCGCAGAAGCTGCGTCGCCAAAAATGATGGCGGTGTCGACGTCTTCCATGTCGAGCAATGGTGATAACAATTCGGAAGTCACGACCAACACACGACCACGAGGCCTGCTTTGCAAGTAATCGTAAGCAGATTGCAATGTATAAAGGTAGCCAGAGCAGGCGGCATTAATATCATAGGCCTGCAGCATGGGAGGCGTACGGCCGTCAACAAGCCCACTGAGGACTTGGCAAGCCATCGAAGGAGTCATCATCGTGGGGCTGGTGGTAGCACAGATGACGGCATCCAGATCGTCCACAATCAGTTGTTCCTGGTCGAGCAGCTGCCAGCAAGCCTGTACAGCCATACTGACGGCAGTTTCTCCAGGCTGAGCCCAGTGGCGTGATTCAATTCCTGTTCGCCGGAGGATATCTTCGGCGCTCATCTGGCCACCGAGTGATGCCAATTCTTCGTTGGAGACTTGTCGGCTGCCCGTTACGGTAGAAACGAGAGACATGCCTACAGCATAATCGCGTCGCACGCTTTCTCGTCGCGGCATGGAGACGACATTTGTTTGGGAAGTGCGTTTCAAATGCGGTGTGCCGGGATTCTCATTGAGAACCGATTGCCGGCGAGTCATGGATTCAGCGCATTCTAAGAATAACAACGGTTGTCCCACGGCAATCGTATCACCTTGGCTGGCGGCAAGTGTTTCCACGATTCCGGCAGCGGGTGCCGTCAAGTCAAAGACACTCTTGGTCGCTTCCAGGGTAGCTAACAAATCTCCACGAGCCACCTCATCCCCTGGTTGGACGTGAAATTCGACCACGGTGACGGTTTCGTCCGAGGGCCCTGAACCGACGGCTTCGACCGGCAGGGAGCCAGCCGTCGTTTTGGCAGGAGCTTCCCACTTGATTTCAACGTCCAACAGCTCACAGGCCGTTTCCAACACACGGCGATAAGACGGCAAAGCTTCCACATGGTTAGTGAAATTGCAGGGTACCAGCGTATCGGGCCGTGTCACGCGTCGCATGGCAACTGGCATGCGAGTTTTTTCTGCTACAGTCGCTACGATTTCTGCGCCAACACCGCAACTATGGCTATCTTCGTGGACGACGATCAGTCGCGCTGTCTTCTCTACGGACGAAAGTACTGCATGTTCGTCCCATGGTGAAATCGAACGCAAATCGAGGATCTCGGTCTCCACGCCGACCTGTTCCAAGGTTTCAGCCGTTTGTTCGCAGAGCCTAACTGTATTCCCCCAGGCTACCAGCGCAATATCGCGCCCCGAGCGGACTCGACGTGCCACACCAATCGGTGTCAACAAATCTGTAACATTCGAGGGGGCTGTCTGTTCCGGGTCGTTCAAACGGCTTTTGGGATAGAAAAACAGTGTAGGTCGTCCGGAAGCGAATGCGGCGTTGAGCATCCCTGCTGCATCGGTGGCCGTCGATGGCATGAAGACATCGACACCCGGTGTATGTGCCATGGTGGCTTCAAGGGTCTGAGAATGGAACGGTCCCAGACCTGGCCGATAACCGCCACAGGGAATCATCACAATGACGGGAGCCTGAAAACCTCCGGCAGAGCGCCAGAAAATGCTACCAAGTTCGGAATGGATTTGGTTGTAAGCCAGAGGCAAGAAGTCGGCAAACTGCAGGAAAGCCACAGGACGTTCACCCGCTATGGCTCGTCCCACTGCGCTACCCACGATGGTCGATTCAGACAAAGGTGAATTACTGACTCGTCCGGGAAACTCAGTGCTGAGCCCCTTGGTAACGCCGAAGACATCTCCTTTGGGGTCCTCGATATCTTCACCATAAAGCGTCACGCGGTCGTCGCTGGCCAGTTTGCTGCGCAGGACTTCACGCATGGCATCTTTCATGACCAAACGAGGCCCTTCGTCACGACCGCGGTTTTCCCGTTGAGGGTGCGTCAACTCAATGGGCAAGGAGATCTTAGCTGAGTTTTCGGGCTCGGGATTGTCGTGTTGTAAAGCCTGCAATTCGGCCGCGGATACGATCCCGTGAATTTCTTCATCGATGGCATCCAGTGTTGCGGACGAGATCGAGTTCGCTAACAAATACGTTTTCAGATGATGAACTGGATCTCCGCAATGCGTTGCGCGTTGGATCTCGTCTTCGCTGCGGTAAATACGTTGGTCATCGGCATTCGTATGGCTGGTCAAGCGCTCAACCTGCATGACCGCCAACACCGGTTGTCGATCTTTTCGCAGCTGATCCACGATTTGCCCGAATCGTTCATACGAACTGATGACGTCGCGTCCATCCAAACTCTGAATTTCAACGCCCATGAAGGCTGAGGCGCTGCCTTGCGGAGGCGAGAAAAACGTTTGACCCGACGTACGGGTCGAGATGGCCCATTGATTGTCTTCGATTAGGAATAATACGGGTAAGCGACGTCGAGCCGCCTCAGACACGGCTTCTAAAAATTCGCCTTCTTGGGTCGCTCCGTCGCCGACAGCACAAAGTACCAAAGGGTTTCCCGGCCGATGCTGAATAGCTTCGGCTACGCCGACGGCTTGTAACGCATTATTTCCTACGGGAACCGCCATCGTAATGACATTCAAATGAGGTGCACTCAAGTGAGAGCAGAGCTGACGGCCACTGGAGTTCGAAGAAGCGTTGTACAACAAGCCATTCATAAAGTCGGCAGGCGTAACACCACGGGCCAACAACAGAGCTTTGTCGCGATAGTGACAATGAAGCCAGTCAGCAGGCGTAAGGTGTAGTGCCAGAGCGGCTGTGGATTCGTGCCCTCTTCCAGATACATGAAAGAAGGCTTCTCCACGGCTCGTAAGCTGCAGCTCGACTTCGTCGATCCGCTGTGCCATCGCCATTGCGCGGTAGAGCGCAAGTAGCTTGTCCCGGTCCAATATGGCCACTCGCTAGGGTCCTTGGAACGCTATCACGAATAGGTGCAGGATTGTGTTCTATCCAATGTAGACAACACGATTAACGTGGTCTGACCATTTTCTACTGACACAAAGCCTTACCTATTTTAGACAGTTTTGGTTTTTGACTTGTTGCTTGTTGACGTATCGTCGGCAAGACCGAGCGAACAGACGGACCATGGGTGCGCAACTTGCAACCAAGCCCAACTGCAAAACGTCGATCTCTCCCTACCATACTTATTATTGGTATATCGGGATTTTTGATGGCTCGTTTAATGCGATTTGCAAAATGCTATGCTGGCACCCACCATCACCACGGCGGCCGACACATCACTAGAGAGGGCAATATCATAGCAGAGCATCCAGCACAAGGGAGAAAACCGTGTGGGCCCTCGATACGGTCATGTCCACCGGCAGTTCAAAAGAAAACCCCATGACCGGTGGAAGTAGTCCGGTCCGGGGCACTTTGCTTGACAGCATGCTGGTATTGCTGTCATTTCGGTTCTACACGGCAACGAGTTCCTCGACTTCCTTGGCCAATCGTTTTCTCGCCACATGCAAGCGTCGCTTGATCGTACCGATCGGCGCGTCGAATGCATCACTCATCTCGGTAAGTGACTGACCGCAGACGTAAAATGCCATCAACGTGTCCCGATCCATCGTTCGTAAGCGAGCCAGACCAGCGCGCACCTGTGACGATCGTTCTCGGGCCATCAGATTTGCAAACGGAGTCTGCCGTTCGATACAGCAGCTGGCTATGGTCTCAGGTTCAGTAGGAATGTCCGGCCCACTCCGCAACATGCGATTGATAGCCATGCGGCGTGTGATCGAGCGCAACCAGCCGCCGAAACAAATTGGATTCTGCAGTTGATGCAACTTCAAAAGTCCATGATGTGTCCCTGAGTGTAATCGGTCAAATCTGATCGAGCTTTTTACCGCGACCATGGTGCGGCTGGCTGGACGTCCGATCTGGGAAGATGAAGCAACCGAAGCTTACCATCTTGACCCCTCGAGGAAACGACTCCTTTTATAGACGCATCATCGACCACAAGGTTCGCGCGAATTCGAAAAAAGGCTGCCTGTCGGCGCTCCTTCCTCCGTAAAACCATCATTCAGCTGAATAGTCAGTTCGAGTAGGGTGGTCGCGGACATTCATCGACGTAGGTCAGAGTGTCACTCCAGTCCGCAAAATCATAGGAAGACACCATGTTCTCTGGAGTTTGCGGACTGCTGCATGATTGATCGTAGCGCAGATTTGCAACCTGCCATCTGATGAATCTAACGCTTGGACCAGGTCGAATCTGGGCGCATCCGGCAGATCGAAAAGCTACGTTACATCGACCTGGTAGCGAAATTGCCCACCGTTTTGGCTCTCTGTCAGACCAACAGAAAAAATGGCCGGGGGATTAAAAAGGTCATGTCGTCAGCGGAAGGGGGTTGGCCGCGACGTATTTTTGGCAATCACGAATGGCTGAGATGTCTTGGCCACGAGGCACAAAGATCCCCCAGATGCGTGCACGTCGGATGACGCCTTTTTCTAAGCGTTCATGGAACAATTTGGTTTCACAACGAATCATTGTGGGTGGACCAACGGTCTGTTCAAAGCACATGGAATGGCAGTCCTGCTCGCTGACAATCTCGACATAGCTTACGTCTGCAGATTCTAGTCGAAACAAGCGTGTCAACAAGGATCCGGATCTGGCATCATCGGCCGAATTCGCATGGATAGTCTGGCATGTTTCCAATCGAGCATTCGGATTGTCGGAATACGACCATGACTCCGCAGCTTGCAAAGAACTCACGATGGACAACGAGGGATCAACATCCAACAGATGGGTTTGCACCGAGACAATCATTTGTATGCCGACCGCCGTACCCCCATCCACGGGGAACTGTTGCCGCCGCCAATAGATCTGAAGTCGAATTTCCGACGGGGTTGGGCTGTAGGTGACCACGACGTCCGATCCTCTTGTATACGTTTCCTCCACGCGCCCCAAACGATCGGTATCTCGAAGAGAATTCAATTGCAGCAGGCGACAGTCTTGTAATGCCACACCGCCGGCTACGTGTTCCACGCAGATACCCCTTTCCGGAGATTCTAAATCGATGGTGCCGGAAAACTCGTGTGTTTGACTGCTGACGCACTGGCCATCGACCTTCCAAGTCGTGGTTGACTCCGTAGTGTGTGACAAGATGAGAATCTCCGTCGTTTGGCGCGACGAGCCACTTAGACTGAAAAGCGTAAGGCCCATCGTACGTCTTGTGAAGCTTATGTCATGTGCTGTCGATGTACATCGGAAGTTTCACATAGCGCAAGAAAAAACAACTCGCAACAAAAAAACCCCGCCGTTTACGCTTAAGCGAAACAGCGGGGCCGGAACAGAGAAGAGGCCAAATCTGACTAACAAAAATAAAAATATGAGGCCGGACAAGGTAACAGTCGCAATGACATCATTGACAACCGTCCTAAAGGCTTTTCTCCAGTTCGTTCTTGATCATACCAACTTCAATTCGAATGTCTATAGTCGGGTTACGGATTTTTCAAAAATCGCCAGGAGTTTTAGTAACGTTACCGAGACCAAAATCTAAGGTTAGTTGCCATAGACTACGTTGTCCCTATAATCGACGGAGTTACTTACAAAACAGACAGGCCAGAATTCCTTGACGTAATGCACGATCTAGCAAAGGTTTGTGAAGAATCAGCTCGCTTGGCTGGGAAAGTGCTACTGGATTGGCGCGGAAGATTTCTCGTACAAGAAAAAGGTCGTTTCGATTTGGTAACCGAAGCGGATGTGGCGGCGCAAAAAGCGATACACGGGCACATTCGAGCCTCTTTTCCGGAACATGGTTTCCTGGGTGAAGAAGACACTGGTGCTGGCAACTTCGAGAATCTGCCACAACAAGGTTATTGCTGGGTTGTAGATCCACTTGACGGCACCACGAATTATGTACACGGCCTAAAGAATTACTGTACTTCCGTAGCACTTTGCTTGGATCGTGAAGTTATCGTTGGAGCGGTTTTCGCTCCTGAATCGAACGACTGTTATACGGCTATCCGCAATCAAGGAGCATGGCTCAACGGTGATCCGATCCAAGTCAGTGGCATTCAGAGTCTAAGTGAATCGCTGGTTGCCTGTGGGTTTGCTCCTGGCGTCACCGCGGATTCTGTGGAAGCGAGGGTGTTTCTGGACTTGTTAGATCGCACACAGTCGATTCGGCGCCTTGGTTCAGCAGCGTTAAATCTTTGCTACGTAGCGGCTGGGCAACTGGATGCGTATTGGGCCTTGAGCGTCAAGCCCTGGGACGTGGCTGCGGGGCTCTTGGTGGTCGCCGAGTCCGGTGGGATTCTTTCCGCTCCCGAGGGTGGAACGGTTGATCTACAGCATCCCAGATTGATTTCTGCTTCAACTGAGGCACTCCGTCAAGAATTGAGCCAGATCATCCGTTGCCACTGGCCAAAATGAGCGTTTTTTCGTAGCACATTGACGAATAGTCTACGGAGCAGACTCTGGACCATGGAGTACAACTCGGGGTAAACTAAACCATATAGCACCCCGTCAGCTTGACGCTCTTCTTTTTTCCTTTTCGAAATACGGAACGGTTTGCGGCAATCCTGTGAGGATTGTGTCGGCAGCACGACTCATGTTGCGACCCCGTACTGCAATTTATCGTGGTTGGGTAGTGATACCCACATGCGCGTTTTACTGCGCGTGTTTTGGTATTGCGCTAGGGCAAACATCCAATAGCGACAAATCTGTTCCTACTGCCGACGTCACCACCGACTCGACCGCTGCCAGTCGTGTTCCGGTAGTACGAGAGGTGGGGCCCAGGGCATTTTTATTGAAAGACAAGAATGGGGAACTCGTTCCTGTCTTCAATATTCCTTTGGAGGATTTCGTCAATCTTCTAGACCAGCAGGATGGAATCGTACGACGAAATGAACCACCACCCTATCTCATTGAACAAATCACGATTCAGGGTGTAGCGCAAGAGGATCGGGTGCTGCTGGATCTAGACGTGAAGCTCGTTCTGCATGTGGATGACTGGGTACGGATTCCGCTCGGGTTGAACGATGGACATCTGAGACAGCGCATCGATGTGGGCGATGATGCCACAGCATATGTCATGGTTGATCCGGCTACTGAGGGACATATCTGTTTCCTTCGTGGCCAAATCGGCCACGAAACCAACCTGCGACTTCGGCTGGCTTACCACACGGAACAGATTGGCAGTGAGACGCGACTGTCATTCAACCTTGTGAGGTCATCCATGACTCGCATGACTTTAGAAATTCCGGATCGAATTGTCGTAGGGACCGTGGCAGACGATATCACTTTGGAACCCAGAGAGCTCACGCCCAATGGTGGCACCCGACTCCATGTGACTGAGGTACAAGGCCAATTGCAGATCGCTTGGCGTGAGGAAGAAGTCAGGTCTCAGACTGAGTCTTCTTTGCTAGAAGTCAAAGGTGCGATCTTGGTCAACGTAGTGGCGCGAGGAAACATCGAATCGACGGCACGGCTGCAATTGAGAAGTTTCGGCAATCCGGTTTCCAAGGTACGCGTGGTACTTCCTCAGGGCGCCCAGTTCTTACCGTCTCAGCAGACGGGGTATACGGTCGAGGTCGTCCAGGACCGCCTGGAACCGTCGCAACAAGATGATGTACAGATGGTGGAAGTAAAATTCGACCGACCGACCTCGTCGCCGCCAGAGATCCAGCTGAAGACAAACCGAGTGCTGGAGACAGAATCTCAAGAAAGACTGATCGATGTTGCAGGATTTCGTGTAGAGGGTGCGTTTCGACAGTCAGGATACATGGCATTGGCCGCCGGTTCTGAGAGCTACCCGCGTTGGAACGAGGAGCGATCCACAGATGTCAGCAGGATCAACGCTCTGCCCGAATCTTTACAGCAAGAGTCAGTCATTGCCAGTTTCGAGTACTTTCGCCAACCGTGTTCTCTGTTGGTGGAGATTCGACCCCGGAAATCTAAAGAAACCATTGAGCCGTTTCATGTTTTGTTGGTGGAGCAAGAACGGTTGCGCCTGGAAACTCGTCTGGACGTTACCGTACGAGGAGCCAAAGCAGCCTTTTTGGACGTAGACATGCAAGGTTGGACGGTTGAAGATGTAGAAGATATTCAGCCAGAAGAATTAGTAGACAAAACCGCATTGGTACTCGAGGAAACATCCCCACTGAGGGTCCGTTTGAAGCAGCCTTCGACGGGTAATCTACAATTGATCATTCGAGCTGTTCGTGACTTACCGACAGGTACCGAGCAGCCATTCGAAGTCACCCTGCCACGTGCACACAGTCAATCTTTACGCGTAGCGCGACTGGCCGTTGTCCCTGATGACAATATCGCGTTGACACCAAACACTCAAGATCTGAAAGGGTTGACGGCGGACACATCGTCATCATTCTCAGGTCCACTTCCAGAACGCCAGCAAGAACCGTTCTTCTATCGCGAGACGACAACGTTAACCCCCTCTATATTTGTCGGTGAGTTCGCTGTACGAAAAGGCTCGATTGCCACAACCATTGACTCAACCGTTTCTGTCCAAAGCGATTTGGTCCAGGTCGAACAACGGTTCGAGTACGACATACGGCTAGAGCCGATTGAACATTTGCCGTTGTTTCTTCCTGCTGCTTTGCCGGAAGAATCAAATATCGAGTTTTTCGTGGATGGAGAGTCTGTCGAACCGATCGATACGGCGAATCGCGCTACAGGAAACAATCCGACCGGGACTCGAACGGGCATCGTGGATCATGCGGTTGAGGCGGATGAACCATCACACCGCCGAGTACTGGTGCCGTTACGACGCTCACGTTCGGGAAACGTCGTATTGACATTGAAGTTTGACGTGGTGACCGGTGCACTGTCGCCAGGTACGCTAGACAAATCCTCCATACCGCTTGCCTTACCCTCGGGGGCCAACACGGTAAAACACACGCTTGTCGTTCACGCCAAATCACCGTTGACGGCAGTGGTGGAAGATCCCGATTGGGTTCGACATGATGTGGAACCGGTAGATGATGCGCACGTGGTTCACTGGACAAACAGTGGTGAATCATCCAACGTTAACATCAACGTCAGTCGCCCGACACTTCGGGAAGATGAAACAGTAATCGTTGATTTGGCATGGCTGCAAACTTGGCTCACTGCGGACCGGCGGCACGATCGAGCCACCTTTCGCTTGACAACCTCTGGCGGGTCAGTGCCTCTAAGGCTACCGCCTGATACGACGCCAGACGGCACGGACGGGAATGAACGTAGAATGAAGATTCTCGTTGATGGACAATCGGCAAAAATAATTCCGTTAAATCGTTCGACAGTCACCATCGATTTAGGATCACCAGGAGGACAAGAACATGAACATTTGGTCGAAATCTGGTTCGAGACAGCTGTCCACCGGTCCACGATGGGCAACCTGCACATTGAATTGCCGCATATTGCTGGGCGCAGCTGGACGCGGCGAACTTATTGGCAACTGATCCTACCACGCCATGAATGTTTGTTAATGAATCCGTCCGGTCTGACCCCGGAGTTTAACTGGGCCTGGTCTCATCTGTTTGCGACGCGTCGGGCAGATGCAACGCGGCGCATGGAACAAAATCTGAAGACACATTTCCGGCAACCAGGACCCGCTACACAGGGTACACGTCAGTATTTGTTTAGTCGTTTGTCTAAGGTGGGTGTCGTCGAAGTACGCACCACAAATCAGTTGATGATGACACTTGTTGTGGCTGGAGCCACGCTGGTTTGTGGAGCCCTTTGGCTGCAGGCGTCTGCGCTGCGTCATCCCCTGGTGCTTCTTCTGGCAGCCGTCGCTATCCTTGTCTGGGGAAAGCAGTATCCAGAAACAGCCGTTTTGTTGGGGCAAGCCGTAGCGTTGGGAGTCGTCGTGATATTCGTCCAACGGACGGGTCATTGGATAATGATTTGGCGGAAGCGGCGGGAAGGAGTCATTCATGGAACAACGGGGTCTTCGATTGAACGATTCAAAGCAGGTCTAGAACAAGAACCTTTTCCTCGTGAAGACAGTCGCGTTGTTACTACGGTAACCGCCAAGAATCCTTCATCCGTATCACATTCACGGCTATAGAAAATGATCATGCCTACTGTGCCAGGTCGTATTCATTGCGGGATGGTCCTGTTCGCAATCATGTACTCCCATCTCAACGGTGCAATATCCCAAGCTTCCGAATCTTCGGAAGAAAAGGAGGTGTTGCAATATCGGATGGTCGAGGTATTGCACGATGATTTGCCTCAAGTGCCTGCGGCCGGGCTGTCATATGTCCCCATGAAGCAGGATCTCTTTGAACGCCTAGTCCGTGAAATGGATGAGCAGGGGACCAAGCCATCTCAGGCACTCGTACGGATGGAGCGCACCGTTTACGCTGCCCGCTTGGTTCAAGACCGTTTCTTGGAAGGCATGGCTCAGGGTGATGTCGTCCACGACGGAGATCAGCCTAGCACACTCTTGTTGAACGAACCGCAGCTTCCGCTCGGACATCCCAGATGGGACAACCAAGGAAATCCAGAACCTGCGAGGTTAGGACGAACAGCAGAAGGTCAACTGATGGTCTTGGTGAATCAGACTGGACTGTTGTCGTTTGATTGGTCGCTAGCCGGTGAACGAACGACCGACGGTGTCCTGCGATTCGAACTGAACCTGATGCCGTGTGCAGCGACAGAACTATACCTTGAATTACCGCCAGGACTCATCCCGATGGTAAGTCACGGTCTCGTTCGCGGCCCGCTGAAAGATCCCGCTGTCAACTTGGGGATACCGGAGGAGGCTCCGACCGGCTCACCTCTTCCTGCCAAACCGGATACACCATCGAGCCAGAATGCAGGCCAAACAGGTCCAGCACCCTTCTCACGGCTGACCAAAGAACCGCAAGAAACATCACTGCAACGATGGCAGATTGTGATGGGCGGTAGGCACACGGCCACGTTGCACATTTTGCCCGAATCGCTTGCCATGGAACCACACCGTCGTGTGGCGGTGCGCCAGACGTGTCATATGACGATCGACAAATTCGGCATTCGGCAACAATTTAAACTCCATATGGACGTTCGTTTTCAAGCCTTGAATCAATTACAGATGGACGTGGCAAATGAGCTTCACGTTACGAGTGTTGCTTTGAATGGGCATCCCGTGTCCTGGTCGATTGAGGAGGTTGCAGAGAACGCGCTCGAATTGTTAGTCATTGAATTCAATGAACCAGTACGAGGGCGCAACATGGTTCTCGAACTAACCGCTTTTTCTTCCAACGCAGATCCTGAATTGGTAATTCCATGGATCCGTCCACGCAACATGCTGTGGCAGCAGGGCACAGCCCAGATCCTCGTCGACAAACCACTGCAGATCGTAGGTTTTCGAGTAGACGGGTGTCGACCCACATCGCCTTTACAGCGTTCCCTACCCGATGAGGCAGACCAACTACAACTTGAGTTATTCCGTCCGAATCCCATGATGGCAGTCACGTTGGCAACTCGACCAGATCGTGTTGAGGTTCGCCAAGGAACGAACGTTCAGATCGGCGAGTCGTCATTGAGTGGAAGAACTCTTGTCGATTTTCGATGTTTCAATGGAGAACGGTACCGTTTGCTGGCGTTCGTGCCTGGACAATGGACGATTGATTCGATAGACGCAGACCCTGCGGGAATGATCGCCGATTGGGAACACTCTGCTATTACAGGACAGCTTCGAATCCAACTGAAGCAACCAATTGCAGTTGGTAAAAACCTGCGCCTGATCATTTCAGGAAAGCATCCAGCGTTGCTTCGCGGACAGAAATTAGGAAGAAACGAACTGTGCTTTGCCCAGTTCGAAGACGTGGATATTGAGGACCACTTAGTTTCGATAAGCTGTGCTGTCCCTCGTGTGCTGAAGTCGGCAGGCATCTTGCAAGTACACACAGATCTGACGGCATTGAGCGAAGAACAGATTTCTCGTCTCGATGTCGAGGAACAAGAGATCGTGTTCTCCGATCAACTCGACACAAGTCCGATGGCAGTATGGTTATCAGATCAAGAGGCACAATTTACCACAGAGATTCAGACAGAGGTGGTGGCAGGAGATACCAGCTTGAGGGAGATTCACCACATACGCGTTCTTCCGGAATACGTAGACCGTTTGAGAATTCGATTTTCACAAGAGCTACCATCTACGACGCAATGGGCGATTGTCGGCGAACCAGAGACGAGTATTCACCCCCAGCTTCTAAAACCTAACGAAGGTAGCTTGGCGGCCACCGATGAAGCAGGTGAAACCTGGGAGTTGGGTTTGCGGCGACCACGCCGGACTCCTTTTGTGCTACAGGCCATACGCTCGAGAGAATGGAAACCTGGCACATACATTTCTCTACCGTCAGTGACCAACGCCGAACGGCAGTCGGGCAAGGTCGAGATTCGTGTTGCTGGTAAAACGGATGTACTCATCGAGAACAGCCATTTGCAAGCAATCCCAGCTGATTTCTCTGAAGATGATGATGGGAGAAATACGCTTCGCGCCGTCTTTCGCTTCGACCCGGCGCCTCACGCCATTGCCTCCTCCGCACACGCACTGGCAATTTCTCCTGTAGCAGTGGATTCCTACCGCACTCGCCAATGGTTACGCCGTTGCCACGTCGAGTCTTGGTTTGAGGCGGATGGTTTTTCACGCCATCGCGTCCGCTACGAACTAGAGAATTGGTCCTCAAGTGATTTGCAATTGATGCTTCCCAGCGGCACTACGTTGCGAAATACCACTGTGAACAACGTAGCAGTTTCGGACCAAGCAAAAGGAGACGACGGTCAATGGATCGTAAAGTTACCGGAAGATTCCAACACGATCACTCTGGTAATCGAGTTGGAGCATCAGCGACACCCACTACGATTACTCGATTCGTTGCAGGCGCCCATTCCCATAGTCGACGCGCCGTGCCTGGAAGGGCAATGGCGAATTGCCTTGCCACCAGGGTTTGAGGTTTCCGTCCCTGGCCCATCAGCTGCTTCGAGTCATCAGCACAGTTGGCGACATCGGTTCTTTGGAAGTTGGGCGCGTGAAGACAGCCATTCTGTCTTCTTTCCATGGAAACGAAATGACTCAGAGAGCTCGAGAAGCAGGATGAGAGACTGGCCAGTTTCCTGGAGTTCGGATGGAAATCAAGTTCACAATATGGGACTACCAATAGCTGCCCAAACGGTTCCTCAATGTGCGGTCCACGATCAACGTCGCTTAAAAGCGGTCGGCTGGGCGTGTCAGTTCATAATGGCGGTAGCCGTATGGTGGTGGAGCCGATCTGCAAGGCGGCTTTGGATTGCGATGGTGGCCATCTGTGCAACCGGAGCACTCGTCGTTCCCGCGTCACTCATTCCCATCTTCAGCGGCATTTTTCTGGGCACGCTATTAGGTGGGGCGCTGATATACCTGCAACCTCTACGGTTACACCAACGACCTCCACATCCAGTTTCCCCAAATGATCCTTCCACGGTGCGGCAAGCCTTCACCGTGAGTCTGGTGGGGATGTTCGTGGGACTGTTTCCCACGGAGGGATTGGCTGCGGTCGAGCCGGTGGAGGAAACTGGTCCTAGACGGAGTCCGATGTACCAAGTGTTGGTGCCAGTGAACGCTGAAAAAGAAGTCGTTGGTGATTACTATCACGTTCCGAAACCCGTATTTCAGGCCTTGCGTGCTTTTGAACAACAGACCCAGCGGACCTTCCCGGACTGGATGGTTTATAGTCTGGTGCTTCAGACACGTCTGGATTGGGAGGTGCCAGATCGGCGCCTTTGGATGGATCAAGTCAAAGTAACGTGTGACCTAGAAACATTTGTCCCGCAGCGTTGGATCCGCCTAAATTTTCGGCGATCGGAAATGGACTTGGTTGCCGACACGGCGCACTTGGATGGGCGACCGGTCACAGTGCGTTGGACCGCTGATGGTCAAGCCTTGGAGTTGCTTGTCACCGATGCCGGACCTGTGCGTCTGGAGCTATTACTGCAACTCAGAAGTCCTACAGTAGAATCCTTTGGTGAATGGTCTTTTGACATTCCCAAAGTAGCGAATAGCAAGGTGTTGGTAGATTTGCCACCCAAACCACCTGGTTTGGAATGGATCGGGGCAACCGGGATGGTTTACCTAGACGATACGCATCAACAACTCCGAGGCGAATTTGGTAATCGGGAACGTTTGACGTTGCGCTGGTTGGGAGGAGAACTGGGAAACCCTTCCCGATCTCTGGATGTGGAGCAGCTCTACTGGCTTAGGATCAACCCACAGTCCGTCGTCCTGGATGCCCAACTGACGTTTCGTGTACTGAATGGCAAGCTGCGCATCGTATCTTTGATCACCGACCCTCGCTTACGGCTACTTCCTCTGGAGGATTCTTCGCCGGTCCAACAGATCCATGAGGTCACTACGGAAGATGCTCATCGTGTGCTATTGGAATTGGATGAACCGACAGAAGATGTGGTGTCCGTACCCTTATCTTTTCTGGTGACAGAAACGCGAGGTATCGGCGAAATACCTTTTCCACGTGTGGAGACGGAAGGTAACACCACTCGCTGCTGGTTAGCAGTTTCAGGGCATCCGAGTTTGATATTTCCCGAGGCGGAGTTGCAGCTGGATGCGATGATTCCAGGACCGGAATTTGTGCGAGATTGGGGGGGTACGCTCAATGAACCACCTCGCGTGTACGATCAAACTGACGCAACACTTGCGTGGCCAGTAATCACTGTCCGTCCTATTCCCACAGAAACGCAAGTATCGCAACGACTCACCCTGGTGTATGGAGAAGATCGAATTGAGTTGAGACTCGATGTGGATTTTTCGGACAGCCACCCTTCCCAGTGTATTCACACAATCCGAGTGCCAGACGACGTGGTCATTCGGCAAATATTGATCAGCGACAAGGAACACTCCGTGGCCGCCCGCTGGTCCCGTCCTAGCCCGGGCCTAGTCCACGTGTTTCCCAGTCAATGGAATGACCTTCCGCGACGCATCACCTTGCATGGAGAAGCTCGCGTGCGCGCAGGGGAACCAATGGACTTTCCATCCGTGTCCATGAACGCATCGACTTATGAAACCGATCGAGTTATTGTGGCTCGGCGAAACAACGTTTCCGTAAAGTGGGAAGGTGCGATTGGCCAAATGCCGGTGGAATTGCCTTCCAAAAACGCACTAGCAGTCGAAGCGGAACGAATCGTTGGTGTATGGGAATTAGATCGCAGCCAATCCATGGGGCATGTCACGGTGAAAGCCAATGATCCGCTTTCACGATCGGTACAGGTCAGCAAATTGATCCCCACACAGAACGGCCGCTGGTGGCTCGAAATTGATCATCACATTGCTTTAGAAAATGGTTTTTTCGATCAATTGGTTTTCGAGTTAGGAGCACCTTGCGGCGAACCAGAATCTTTCCAGTCGGAAGTGTTAGTAGCTGTGGAGGAGCCGTCTGGTGAAGTAGGAGCTCGTAAGCAAGTTCGTTTTCAGCTCCCAGAGACGATCAGAAAAAGTTTTCACCTCAGCTTTCGTGTTCCGCTGACATTTGCACCTGGCCAACGCATCCACGTACCGCATGTCCATCTAGTGAACACGTCGGAGTGCACCCACTACGTCGTGTTGCCGAAAAACGATTCGTCTGCGGCAACCGTGTGGGATACTCCGTGGATGATACCTGCAAAATTGCCTGCTGAATTGCTGCCTGCTGGCGAACCAGCAGAAAGTTCCCACGATTTGACGTTCCTCGCGATTGACCCAGATTTCCGCGCTGAGCAGCGATCCGCCAGCGGCCAGACAGGTGTTCCGCAGATCCAACAAGCCGACATACAGGTACATTTGCCAACCGCCGACACGGGACGATATTCGGGGCACATCAGCTTCGATCTCGAGCCCACGGGAATCGAAAGCTGTCGTATACAATTGCCCGCCGATCTCCGTTTGATCCATGCAAGTATCGGAGGACTCCCTGCACGTATGCGGCGCGTGGACAACTCGGAGTGGGACGTGGCACTCGTCTCGGCTTGGCTTCCACAAAGAATCGAGATTGAATTTACGGGAGACTGTTTCGCCTCTCGTTACTATTCGACATCTGCTCGTTTCATGGCGCCAATCATCCAAGACATCGATGTGCAAAGAACCTTATGGACGGTGTCCGGTCCCTCCTCTCATGCGGTGGATCAGCCATACGACACCGAGTATAAGATATCGTTGTCTCGACAGCATGTTTTTCGCATGCGCGCCTTGACGGAATTGATGGAACTGTCAGCTCAGGTTGTCGGGGAACAGACTCCAGAAGATGTGAATAACTGGTATCGCATATGGGTTCGCCGCTACGGCGCACTTCGCAAGGCATGTCGATCCAGCAAAGACCCTTTCCTGGCACAGGAACTCACGGTGATGGACTCGCGCCAACTCCAGATTGCATCTCA
The DNA here is from genome assembly GCA_022448645.1 of Pirellulaceae bacterium. The sequence goes on along the minus strand of JAKVBZ010000003.1, from coordinate 95,791 downwards.
CTTAGGAACAGAAGCAGACTGGGATTCGAAGATTGAGTCGTCGCGAATGTGGTCTGACGGCACCATCCAGGCAGATCGAGTTCAAGCCGTTCATATGATGTTTCATGGAAACCGTCCAGCTGTCGAGTTCAAAGCGGCGGTACGGTCACCAAGGAGCACAGCCGTGCGTTGGTCGCTGGCGGGCTTATTGGTGGTTGGCGTGCTTTCGATTTTACGCTGGAAAGTTGATCCGTGGACTCATTGGATCGTGCACATCTCACGATGGCCAGCGTTTCACGGAGTTCTTATTGGAATTGTCTGGTGGTTGTGGTTGACTCCGAGTTGGCTTGGCATGGTCATCGTATTGGGTTGGTTGGGTACAGTCACTGTGACGATCTTGTGGTCCGATTGGACACCCCAACGTCACCGAGTCATCCTGCAACGGCGGCCATAGATCCACTTTCTTTTTTGGAAATCCTCCACGGCGTCAATAATCGGAGGTATACGTACTGATGGGAGAATGCCGATATCGGCATTAGGAAGCTGGCGAGTCGGGGAACTTCACGCTGCTAGCAACACGCCGAACACCCTATAAAGTAAAAGTGTTTTGCGCTTTACTACTAGCGCAACGCAGTTCGTCTTGGCACGTTAAGATCCTTTTGTTAACGTACCGGCCCGACGTTTCCAGACAAGGCGTAAGGAGACACTGATGAGCTCCCAGCAGCAGCAGAATGTGCGAGTCCATATTCGCTGGATGATACGGCGCGATATGCCAGAGGTACTCGAAATCGAGAATTCTAGTTTTGAGTTTCCTTGGACAGAAGATGACTTCATCCGCTGCTTGCGCCAGCGAAACTGCATCGGTATGGTCGCCGAATACGACGGTCGTGTTGTTGGATTCATGATTTATGAATTGCACAAAACACGTCTGCACATTCTGAGCTTTGCGGTCCACGAAGAGTTTCAGCGGAACGGCGTCGGCCGGCAAATGGCGAATAAGCTGATCGGAAAATTGTCACCACAGCGTCGAACCCGTATTCTGCTGGAAGTCCGCGAAACAAATTTGTCCGCACAGTTGTTTTTCCGTAATGTAGGTTTTCGGGCGACCACGGTACTGAAAGATTTCTATGACGATACTACGGAAGACGCCTACTTGATGTCTTACGAGTATGGGGTCAAAGATTCCGAACCGTTCACGCCCGTAAACCGCATCACGCGACTTGCCGGTTGATTTGACTGTTTACGGTTTCATTCCACATGTCTTGGTCACAGTGGATCCTGTTCCAATTGTCACACTGCATGACGCGGAGCCTGTGGGGCGGTTCCGTTGACCGTCAGTTGCCGGTAGAACCCGGACAGGGCGCCGTGATCGTCACGAACCATCGTAGCTCTGTCGACCCTTTCTTCATCCAGTTGGCGGTTGGTGCTCAGTTGGTCCACTGGATGGTCGCCCGAGAGTTCATGGAACATCCGGCATTTGCCTGGTTCTTGAATCGAGCACAAGCCATCCCTACCAACCGTGCAGGTATCGACACAGCCGCGACCAAACAAGCCATCCGCTATGCGTCAGCTGGAGCGCTAGTGGGCATGCTGCCCGAGGGCAGGATTAATATGAGTAGCAAGTTCCTGCTACCCGTGCGTCCGGGTGCGGCGCTGATAGCGCTCCGCGCCAACGTGCCTTTAATCCCCTGTTACATCGATGGAGCACCCTATCGCAAATTGCCGTACAGCCCGTTTTTAATGACGGCTCGTGTGCGCGTACGAGTTGGAGATCCCGTCGACGCGACGCCCTATCGGGGGCTCGCTAATGAATCGAAGGCTGCTGCCTCTTTGACGTTGGAAGCAATGCGAGCAGTCGCACGCCTGGCAGGCGAACACTCATTTGAACCAACTTTGGCTGGCCGACGGTGGAAACCGACAGCCGAAGAGATTGCTCAAGCTATGGAGGAGAGCGATCGACGGAAGCGCGATGCGCGGCATTGAGTGAACACGTTCCAACGAGTTTCCGATGCACTTCTTGCACTCCACTCTCCAACCGCTCGATGACATCACCACGACGATGGCCGGTTGCAAAGAGGGTCAGGATCGGTTGCCCCACAGAAAATTGGACTGCTTGCTGCGGCAGGTCAGCGTACTGTGGCCACCTGAGATGACTGTTGTTTTTTTGCGACAACCATGAACAAAACTCAGCATGTGCCCGACCAGCATGCTTCGCAAAAACGATTACTTTACCGTGCAGTATCTCACTCGATGTTACTGGCCGCGCCGGTAACACGTCGTCTCGACAAACAGCCATGTGTAACTCGGCGGCGCAAAATTCAGACGCCCGCTCAAGAATCTCGGTCGACGCCGGATAACGAGGATTGATGTCGACACTCCAAAAACGGTCATCTGCCACGATCCCGTCCACGCCAAACAAGCCACGCAGTCCAAATTGTTCCCGCAAAATATTGCCGACACAAAGGACATCGTGCTGGACAGCAAGACTTAAAGTGACAGGCCCGACAGAACCAGCATACGCAAATGGCGCCGCCCCGGTCCAAGTTTGATCGATCAATTGCTCGGTACACCCCAATACGAGAGTGTCCTCGGACGTAGCCAGATACACGGCCGAACAAGATTTACCGTCTATTTTTTTCTGACAATAATCACCCGGGCGAAGTCGGTGTTGGCCAGCGTGGACCGTGACTCGCATGCCTCCAGACGATCGAATTGACTTGAGGAGCCAGGCACCATCGTTCGGAATCTCTGGATTCCAGACCAGAGTATCTGGCACGCAAAGTCCTTCGTTTCGCAGAGCCTGCAAACCGACGAATGGGTTACGAACTGCCCGTAGAACCTCACTACCATTTCCCCATAGAAACCGCTGTTCTTCCAGTGTCCGTACAATTTCTGGGTAATTTTCCAGGCCCCCCGTATACATCCATGGTGCCTGTGGGGCTTGCTGCACAAAGTCGGCCAGATCTTGCGGATACCGCTTGATTTGCGTGGCCTGACAAATGCGCAAAAGGTCTGCATCTGCAAAGCAATCGGCACAAATTGGCTTGAGTCCAGCCCGTACAGCCGATTGGGCCAGTGCTCTTACGCTGGCCCCCACAATAACCACAGTTGGATCCATTTGTTCGTTTTCTCGTCGCCTCGACGAACCAAGGGTCCTTGTATTAAACGCTTGGTTTGCTAGAGTTTAGGCTTTTACGCTCGGGTGCGGTACCCGCTCATCCTTGTGCCAACGGGAGTTTCTTATTCCCGCCTTCGGTACGGGAAGTGTTCATCGTGATTCGCTAATTGAGTAGTGATGACCGAGCTGGTAATCGATTTGCGAATCGGTCTTTAATGCTGTGTCCTTCGGATTACGGAGAGAATTGAAATGTCTATGTTTGTTGGTGAAGCTCTGGTAGGTGACGGTAATGAAATTGCACACATCGATTTGATGATCGGCAGTAAGGACGGCCCAGTAGGTATCGCATTCGCCAACGCCTTGGCTCGTCAAAGCAAGGGACATACCAATCTACTGGCAGTCTTGGAACCGAATCTGGCCGTAAAACCTTCTACCGTCATGATTACGAAATTTACGATGGAAAACCTCAAGCAAGCGGTGCAAATGTTTGGCCCCGCACAAGCGGCTGTCGCGAAAGCCGTCGCTGATTCGGTTGCTGACGGCGATATTCCACAAGACCAGTGTGAAGACCTGGTGATCGTTTGTGGCGTTTTCATCCACAAGGCGGCAGAAGACGACAAGAAAATCTACGACTACAATTATCAAGCCACGAAAGAAGCGATCGTCAATGCGATGGGACACAAACCGTCCGCAGAAGAAATGATCGCGGGTAAAGATTCAGCTGCTCATCCGTTCCGCGGATTCTAACGAGGTCTGAATCTTGTTGCATCTTCGTCCAGCCCATAACGATAGATGGCGCAACGATAGATTGTTGACGGTCGATCGTGTGACGATTGCCGTCTAGGTGCTGATCCAGTGCGGCGGAGCAAGCGCAAAAGCGCGCTACCAAAAGCTCCGCCAGCTCTGGGAGGCCGGTCAATATCCCTAACGCATCACAACGAACGGCAACGAGTCCCGTGAACGGTTCCGATTCAAAACAGCGGATCCTCCTACAACTCGACCCAGATTCCCAAGTTAGTGTTTTTGACTCGGTGGTCGCCGTCGACGCCGGTACAGAGACTCTACTGCGGCATGCCAGCGTCTCGCCCGACCAAGTCCAAAGTTTGGTTCATGGCGCGATTTTTACACGAGGTCCTGAGGATTTACACAATACGGCCATCTTTATTGGGGGCTCGGATGTGGCTCAAGGAGAAGCACTCCTGCAAGCCGCAGTCAGCTCGTTCTTTGGCCCCATGCGGGTCTCGGTCATGCTGGATTCAAACGGATCCAACACGACTGCTGCCGCTGCGGTTCGGGTGGCGGCAAAGGAGTGTCCGTTAGATCGCACGAACGCTGTCGTGCTCGCTGGAACGGGGCCTGTTGGCCGTCGCGCTGCACTTCTGCTGGCAAGGGAGGGTGCCTGTGTCCGAGTCGGATCACGAACCGTCGAACGGGCGGCCGCGGTTTGTAAGCAAATCCAGCAGCATGTACCCGATGCAAATTTGACGCCCCATGCAACCTCGACGCCAACCGAAACCTCGGCTGCCATGGAAGCTGCCGAAATCGTAATTGCCGCTGGAGCTGCAGGAGTACAATTGCTTTCCGAGGATTTGCTGCAAGCATCCAAGGACCTACAAGTGGCCATTGATTTAAATGCCGTGCCGCCCTCGGGAATCGAGGGTATTGAAGTAATCGACCGAGCGGTCGAGCGTTACGGTATTTCCTGCTACGGTGCCATTGGAGTCGGAGGCATCAAAATGAAAATCCACAAGGCTGCCATAAGGCGTCTGTTTGATAATAACAGCTTAGTACTCGACGCCGAAGAAATTTACAATCTGGCTACCGAAATGGGACTGTGATTTCGTGGCCAAATTTGACTTCGCTCTTTTTGCGGCACGGTACAGCGCAAGCCGTTCGGCATTCTACGATAAGCCCATCATCCTCGTACAAAGCGGGCCGGCTTGCGCCGACCTGCTGCGTAAAACCAAAGTTCGTTTTCAAAATGAATAGCATCAGGCCAATATCGCGGCATCCCGGCAGTTGATCCTACTAACCCGTGATCCGCACCAAAACCGCTACCGCTACTATTAAGATCAACGTGCACACCACCCAGATCACAACGTTTTTCTTCCATTGTCGTTGAGATTCTTTGTCGCAAGCCAGCGTCTGCGCCCGGGTAGTAACGTCAAATCTTCCAAGCGTTTCTCGCTCTGTCGGTTCACTTTCTATTAACGGTTGTTCACCGATCATATTCGAATGCGATGTCGCGACTTCTTGATTCGGCGGAGGTGCGACGGGAATCGCGTGAGAAGGTGATAAGTTAGAACGATTCGTTTGACACACCTCAACGCTTGCTGGCATCGCCTCCGACGTGTATGTGGGTGGCAACTCAACTTCGATGGGTGGCGGCAAGGTCCCACCAGAGACCGGAATTCCTGCCACACTGGCGCAATGGGGACACTGCGCACGTCCCAACCGACACTCATCCAGACTGGGAGCAAACGGTTGCTTACACGTGCGGCAGCGGAGCTTCATCGCCGTCATGGAAAGTTCCTACACCAAAACGCTGCTGGCATATTTTCGGCAGGCAGTTCACCTGGAAACATCTTGAAGGCGATGACAGATCTCAACAACCGCCAATCTCCAGGGAACGACACCCCCCCTCCTTGTCTATCTTAGCAGGCCATCCCATGTCGACACAGTTGCCAGTTAAAACTACTACCAATTTCGGGAAACCTAGAGGAGAGATGTAGCGAAACGACGATCTGCAACCGATCACTAGTGGAGCTTGGTACTTGGTTGTTACAGATTCCACACATTCGCGCATCAACCTGGGAACGGGACAGACGACGCATGAAACAGTACGCCCTGGTGACCGTTCTGACTTTTTGCCTTAGTGGACAAGCTTTGGCGGCCAGACCCACTTATTGGATTCTTCGTTCGCCAGCAACTAGGAATCATCATGGTTGCCAGCAAGGCTACCGTCCAAACAGGCCACACTATGTCTCACCAACAAGTTATGCCTACGGGTGGTTTGGCGCAGGACCGCGTCAGCAAAAGGTCAAAACCCACGGTTGGCGGGAGAACTACACACAGTGGAAGTTCCGCTGAACATTGCGTGTAGTACGATAGATGTGAGTGAATCTGAACAACCCACATTTCTTACGTTCGCCAAGACTTTACGACAATGTGCTGCAAGGCACGGCGCCAATTTCAGGGGTCATCGTTTCTGTAGCTGGTGGCAAAGTCTTCCTCACACATCCCAGGCGAAACATTCACACTAGGTTGGGCCCATCAGTGTATCGACCGCCACACCGATGTCGTCTTGTGACATCAGGCTTTCTCCCACCAAAATCGCATTGACTCCAGCGTCTTGAAGTTTTTTGACATCGGCCGATGTGCGGATTCCACTCTCGCCAACCAATAGGCAATCGTCCGGGATCTTGTCGCGCATGCGCAAGGTGTGGTTGAGGTCGGTTTGGAAGGTGCGCAGGTCGCGGTTATTAACACCAATTAACGTAGCACCTGCATCTAAAACTCTGGAAAGATTGTCCGGTTCGTAGAACTCTACCAGGGGTGTCATCCCTAAATCGATGGCTTCGTTGTGCAGTTTACGCAAGTGGCAATCGTCCAGGCATTCTGCGATTAGCAAGACCGCATCGGCGCCTGCGGCTCGAGCTTCCCATAGCTGATAACTGTCCAAGAGAAAGTCTTTACGCAGAATGGGAATCGGTGCGACGTTCCGTACTGCAGTAAGGTATTCGAGTTTGCCTTGAAAATAAGATTCATCCGTGAGGACGCTGATGCAGGCAGCCCCGTGAGTGACGTAGGTGTTGGCGATAGAAACCGCGTCAAAGTCTGAACGGATGAGGCCGGCGGAAGGACTGGCCCGTTTAATCTCTGCAATAAGCTGGATCTTGCCGGGGACGGCCAGGGCCCCCAAAAAATCGCGCGGCTGCGGTGCTTGTTCCACCGCTGCGCGCAGTTGTTCCCAAGGAACCCGCTGTTGTGCGGCGATAATTTCCTGTCGCTTCGTGGCGACGATTTCGTCCAGTATGGTTGCCATGGGGGTTAGTGCCGAAAATGCCGTCGCCCCGTAAAGATCATCGGGATTTCTCGCTGGTTACACGCCTCGATCACTTCCTCATCCCGTTTGGAGCCACCCGGCTGAATGATTGCCACAATTCCTGCTTCGGCCGCTTCATGGATGGAATCAGGAAATGGAAAGAACGCGTCCGATGCCAACACCGCACCGGCGGCTCGCTCGGCAGCTTTTCGTATGGAGATCTCTACGGCGTCTACTCGACTGGTCTGTCCTGCACCCACGCCGACTAGTGATCGCCCCTTAGACAGAACGATCGCGTTCGATTTAACGTATCGAACCATGTGCCAGGCAAATCGCAATTCATGCATTTGTTCGTCGGTAGGTTGTAACCCCGTGGGAGCTTTCCAGTCGTTCTCAGAATCGTCACCCAAATCTGTGTCCTGCACCAACAACCCACCGTCGATACGTCGCCAATCCTTAGATACAGCTGCGCCAGTCGCCGTACCAATCTGCAACAAACGTACGTTGTTCTTCCATTTCGGTTTCGTAGTGAGGATCTCGAACGCGGCGGAATCGAATTCCGGCGCAATGATGGCTTCGACGAACAGTCCGGGTTCCGCCAAGACTTCGGCTGTTGCCGCATCCACCTTACGATTCATTCCCAGAATGGATCCGAAAGCGCTTAAGGGATCTCCGGCCATGGCAGCTTTGGTTGCTTCCGCTAGTGACGATGAACAAGCGGCTCCGCAGGGATTATTGTGTTTGATGACAACCGCTGCGGGGTCGTCCAGCGAGCGGGCCATGTTCCAGGCGCTATCCAAGTCTAGCAGGTTGTTATAGGACAACTCTTTCCCATTCAACTGCTGTGCGGAAACCAGGGTGGAACCTGCGGCGTGGGAATCCACGTACAAGGCAGCTGCCTGATGTGGATTCTCACCATATCGAAGATCTGCTTGGTGCTGGAATCTTAGGTTCAATGTTTGTGACGCGCCGCCAGAAGCATCCGTTTTTTGCTGGCTCAGGTAAGCAGTGATGGCGTGATCGTACTCAGACGTATGAGAAAACGCCTCGACTGTAAGCCGTTGTCGGAGCACTGGCGAAACCGAGCCTGACTCACGCAACTCTGATAGAATCGTATCATACTGAGCCGGATCTGTGGCAATCGTCACGTAAGCATGGTTTTTGGCCGCAGCGCGGACTAAACTCGGACCGCCAATGTCGATCTGTTCAATCGCTTCGGCCAGCGTAACACCTTCACGTGCCACGGTGGCCTCGAAAGGGTAAAGGTTCACAACTACTAGGTTGAACTGACGAATGTCGTGTTCCGTAAGTGCCGCCAAATCGTCATCACGGTCATGCCGACATAGGATCCCAGCGAATACTCTGGGATGCAAAGTCTTGACGCGGCCGTCCATCATTTCCGGAAATCCGGTGTAGGTAGCTACATCAACGACAGAGATGCCTGCTTCTTCCAGGTGTCGCCGAGTCCCTCCCGTGCTATAAATGGTGTATCCGACATCCACCAAGCCTTGCGCAAAACGGGCCAATCCCGACTTGTCACTAACGCTGATCAGGGCATTTTTTTGAGTTGCTGTGTCCATCCCTTGATATTCACTTATTGGGACATGAATGGTCAAGCACCCCAAACGCGGTTGCGCAGAAAGTTTTTCTGAGCTGGTTCGGCAGTACCAAGTCCCTGTTATCCATTTTTTGCGCCAGGGGGGGTGCCAACTTTCAAGATATGAAGGATCTGACGCAAGAATTTTTCTTGCATGCTTATCACTCCTGTCCAGGGACCTCGAGCCTGGTCACTGTCTGGAACACGAGGAACAAAGAAGAGGCTTGTGGGATCTAGCAGTGGCTGAAACTGAAACAACGGTTACCGAAACCGGAACGTCCATCACCTGAGGATATCGGCATGGATCCCCCCCGCCCAGAAGCGATTCCAGCCGTCCACGGAGGAGTGGGATCTTGGAAGTCCTATGATATAGCCGTCGAAGAGGCAGTGGATTGGGTGGAGGTGATGGAAGCCGCTCCATGGCTGGATTTTGAGGAGAGCATATCGTTGGCGCTGGACGACACAGTTCGCTGGATCGCAGGGGTCGGTTTCTTTCAGGATGAAACCACTTCGACCGCATGATCGAGCACGCCATTTTCCGTTTTCCTTTCGCGGGCAATGTCGTACAATAGTGATACTTTCTCGTACGATATGCGGCTCTAACAAGGAACTGAAAGATGGCACCTTTTCTCCGCTGGAAGTTCTCTTCTCACACAGTTTTATTCGCTTTTTACCTGGTCATATGCACCACGTGGCTAACAGGGCAAACACCAGTCACGGGTGAAGTCGTACAAGGCAGCCGGCCCAATGTCGAAATGGTTGTCACGCGTGCGATTAACCAATTGCGAACGACTGGCCAAGCCCAAGACGGTTCGTTTAGCGCTCAGTTGGGTACCGGCGTGACATCGTTGGTCACTACTGCCGTACTCCGCAATGGTCGGACGGTCGAAGATCCGCTAGTGAAACGCAGCCTGGCTTGGCTCGAGGATTTCGTTCAGCCAGATGGAGGCATCTATCGACCAGGTTCTCTTTATCGCAACTACGAAACATGTTTGGCAATCCTGTGTTTTCAAGAAGCCAACCAGAATGGCCGTTACGACGAATTCATTCTGGCAGCCCAGCAATTTATTCAGGATATTCAGTGGGGACCAAAGAATGGCACGGAGTCCTCAGACATGTCGTACGGCGGTGCTGGATATGGGAAACATGGCCGACCGGACTTGTCCAATACCAGTTTTTTCGTTGATGCCATGATCGCAGCCGGCAACGATGACGACTGCCAAGCCATTCAACGTGCATTAAAGTTTATCTCGCGCTGTCAGAACTTGGAAACCGAACACAACACTTCTCAGTTTGCGTCCAAGATCAATGACGGCAGTTTTTACTACACAATCGCTGCAGGTGGTAAAAGTCAGGCGGACAAGACACCGAATGGAGGACTACGCGGATACGGATCGATGACCTATGCCGGCTTAAAGAGCATGCTCTATGCTGGCGTGGGGCCGGATGATCCTCGTGTTGAAGCTGCCCTGAATTGGATACGACTGCACTATGACCTGAAGTCCAATCCGGGCTTGGGAAATCAGGGACTATACTACTATTACCACACCTTTGCCAAAGCACTCGACGCATTGGGCGAAGATGTTTTTGTTGACGACCAAGGAGTCAAGCACGATTGGCGGCTGGAATTGGCCAAAGAGTTGGCGTCTCGGCAGCGTGAAGACGGAACTTGGATCAATGAACATGCTCGTTGGTTCGAGGGCGACACCAATCTAGTAACCGGGTACGTTCTGCTCACCTTGGCCTATTGCGATCGACGATCGACTTTGGAAGACAAATGATATGCCACGATCCCCCGTGACGATCGTTCCGTCCACACTGTCGGTTGCCTTCTTCTGCCCGATGTTCGGCGAATACGCTAATAGCAAAACAAAAGGAGGGACAAGTACATGTCCTCGCAACAAGATTTACCCAATTCGACAGATTCCAAGCGACGAAATGATCGCGAGTGGAAGGAATTGTTAACGACGGAGCAATTCCGTATCACGCGCAAGAAAGGGACCGAACGAGCCTTCACAGGCGAATACTGGGACTGCAAAACTTCGGGCGTCTACCGTTGCGCTTGCTGTGAAACCGAACTATTTTCTTCTGAGACAAAGTTTGACTCGGGGACCGGTTGGCCCAGCTTTTTTGAGCCAACACAAACAAAAAATATCGCCGAACAGGATGATCACTCGTTGTTCACACGACGCACCGAGGTCCTTTGTAGCCAATGTGACGCCCACCTGGGCCATGTGTTTCCCGATGGCCCGGCGCCCACCGGCTTGCGGTACTGCATCAATTCTGCTGCCTTGAAACTGGATACCATAGACTAGATGTCGCACGCACCACGCGTCGAGATCGTTTACTGCACTCAATGCCGCTGGCTTTTACGAGCGGCTTGGATGGCTCAAGAGTTGCTGAGTACTTTCGCAGCTGAACTCGGCGAGGTAGCCCTCGTACCGGGAGACAGTGGTGTCTACGAGATTCGTGTTGGCAATAAGTTGGTCTGGTCTCGAGCTACCGATGGCGGGTTCCCCGATGTGAAACTGTTGAAACAACGTGTCCGTGACTGTATCGCACCCGGGCATGATTTGGGACACATCGATCTCCCATCCTGAGGGCTCAGGGCGAATGCCCTATATATCCGAACCATCTAAGCTACAACTTTTTGACGCCGTCAGT
>JAKVBZ010000003.1:0-84378 GCA_022448645.1 Pirellulaceae bacterium | reverse complement strand
GAGAACGCCGAACTTGCGGAAAGTCGCCAAGGAATCTAATACCGACGAGCGCTATTCGTAATGGTTCTCTGTCGAGTGATAAGGGCCACAAGTTTACCAACACCGCACAATCACTTAGAGCAATGATGGTTTTGGACACTCGTCCTACCAAGTCTTGATCTTACCTTAAGCGAACCGGCCAGCCGAATACGGTTGCAAATCAAGATGAGGCTTTTCGCGACAGATCATTTCATAGACAAGTTTTCCTGTCGCCGCACCCATCGAGACTCCAATCATGTTATGTCCCGCAGCAATGGTTACGTTTGAGAACGCGGGAGCTCGATCGATGATCGGACGACCGTCGAACGTCATGGGGCGCCATCCGTACCATGATTCTTCGATCGGTTCGCAATAGGGGTCAACTAGGTATTCTTCCGCCCCTCTCTTCAATGCGCTCAAACGAACCGGGTTAAGTGAAGTATCATAGCCGGCAAATTCCATTGTCGAACCCAGCCGATACCCCGAGTGCATCGGTGTGACAGCAACTTTACATTGAGGAAATATCAACGGTAATTGTGGGCAAGTCACAGGTCGAGGCATCGTTATTGAATACCCTTTGCCCGGCTGGATTGGTACTTTCATTCCCAGCCAACGATTTAACAAAGGAGTCCACGCACCGGTTGCCACAACAAACTCATCGGCTTCGATCGGACCTTGTGATGAAAGGACTGCTTTTGCGGTCTTGGATTCCTGCTGGAAACCTTTCACTTCGGTGTTTTCATGAATTTCGACATTCATACGAATTAATACATCGCGCAGTGAGGTGAGAAGTTTGTCGGGACGCAGATGGGCATCGCACTCGTGATGCCACGCACCAGCCAAACCGGGCTTCAAGGAAGGCTCATACTCCCGCGCTGACTCACCGTCAAAACGCTTAGCACCAACGCCAAACTCTTCCATCCAGTGGTTGATTTTCCCGTAATCATCCATGGCTTTTTCATCACGGAAAACGAAAAAACTTCCGCGATGTTCCCACTCACACGCCAATTTTTCTTCGGCGATCAACTGCAAGTACAGTTGGAAAGAAGATTGCAACAGCGCATCTCGTGCTTGAGCCGTTGCCATCATCTTGTCATGCCGGCACTCGCGAGCAAAGCGATAGAACCACCACCAAAGCGATGGACGGAGGGATGGTTTGATGCGAAATGGCGCATCCCGTCGAAGCACCATGGGAAGCGTTTTCCGTACCGACCCTGGAATTGACAGAGGTAGGACATGGCTAGGACATACGTAACCGCAATTCCCGTGCGACGAACCTCGGCCAAATTGGCCACGATCGACCATGGTGACTCGACAACCGTTCTTCCTTAAGAAATAAGCACTGACCGCACCAATCACGCCACAGCCAATAATCAGGACTCGAGGGGGCATTGGAATAAGTTCTTAGCCAAATGGGGCAACGATCCCACAAAGCATCTTTCCACACGGAAAGCGAAACTAGTGGTTCATGACAATCGTTTTTTCTTAAGGACAGATCACCATAAAAACAGAGCCTAACTTCACACAGCGGCGCATTCAAGCACCCAGGATATTGAAAAGTAGGCACACTTATCGCCCAGTCACGTTCGTGGGAAAACGTGGGAATTCTGACTTGTGAGGTAGGACTCTATCCAGATCCCCGCAAGCTGAGTGTTATTTCGACATCGCCGATGGTGGAACCGATTTTCTCGGCGATGCGGCTGGCAGATAACCCCTGGTCCGCCATGGCGAAGACTCGTCGTTGGAAATCTTCCGGCATACTCGGGTCTGACGTGTCGACTAGTGGCAATGTGCCTTGGTCAAGAATGGGTTGCGCGGTCACTCGTCGGATTTCCGCCAAGGTGTCCTTGCACTCAGCGATACCCAGTCGCTCTGCTCTATCGATAGCGGCCTCTAAACGCTCTGCCTGTTGGTCCGCCTGTTGCACAACGGTTTGCAGGATCCGCAGCTTGGTATCCATTTCGGCACTCATGTCTCGTGCGAAATCATACATCTCAACTTGCCCACGAGTCATGTCTCGTGGCATCTCACTGATTCGCGACGGCTTCTCAAAGGAAGCTACTACATTCGAGTCAGATCGAGTCCCTTGTTTGCGAGCTCGATGCAATCGTCGCAGCAGGACCCAAGTCAACAAGACGATACCAGCTGCAAACATCCAGGTCGACGAGTCCTGGCCCAGCATGAGTGCCTCCTGTACAGCGTGACATGCCCAGTTTGGACATGAATCGTTACGATTCAACTGCCGTCAATTCGCCAGAATCCAGCTTAGGGGATCCGGCCAGGATCGTACCGGAATACGAAGAATTCTGGAACACCAGCGTCCTATCGGGATAGGAAAGCCTGGCGGGCAACATCATACACGGTGGATAAAGCCACCTTGTTTTTTGCCGCCAGCGTGCGGCACGCTTCATATTCTGGAGAAAAAGAGACCGTTCCGTCCGGCAACTTGATTGTTTTGCCCAGGACTGGCCCCCATTCTGTTTGCACCGTGTACGCCGTCCGAGACAATTTGTATCTCGCCACGCGCTGATGTCGTATTCCAAGAGTTGCAGTTTCACGAAACAGAATATCTCGTAGCTTGACCACGTCTGTTGGTTGGCAAAGAACCGACAGCATGACACCGGGTCGCTGTTTTTTCATCTGGATGGAGGTAGTGTAAACATCAAGCGCGCCCGCCTCTAGCAGCAAGGTACAAGCGTGACCAATGAGCTCACCACTGGCATCGTCAAGATTCGATTCCAACAGGCACACCTCATCACTACAGATTTCTTGATCCGATTCGCCCACCATCAACCGCAAGATATTGGCATGTTCTTCGAAATCGGCATCGCCGGCACCATAACCAATGGTTTCGATTTGCATGGATGGAAGTGGCCCAAACTCGTCCACAAGTGTGGCGACGATGGCCGCTCCGGTAGGAGTAGTCAGTTCGGCAGATGTGGTCGATGCAGCAATGGGAATTCCAGTCAACAATTCGGCGGTTGCTGGTGCGGGCACACTGCACGTGCCGTGAGCAATCGTGATCTTGCCTTGTCCGGTGGGGACCGCCGAGCATACGATGCGATCAACTCCCAATAAGTCCCAGGCAATGGCAGCGCCTACGATGTCGGCGATCGAGTCGACGGCCCCGACTTCGTGAAAATGGACCTTGCGGATCGTCGTTCCGTGTACCTTGGCCTCAGCTTCTCCCAGACGGGTAAAGATTCTTTTCGCCAAATCCTGCTGACGGGAAGTCAACTCACTCCCATCGATCATTTCGGTAATGTGATGAAGATGGCGATGAGCATGTTCTGGTTCGTGCTCCACCGAAACTTTCAGGGCGCGAAATCCACCTCGTTTGACTTCATCTGCCGTCAGGCGACAGCTTGGTAATCCGAGCGAATCAATACCTCGTTGGATGACGTCCAAATCGACGCCCGCATCCACCAAAGACCCCAGCGTCATGTCGCCGCTGATGCCACTGGCACAATCGAGATAAGCACATCGCATGGTTCTGTCACTCGCCGAATCGAGAAAATGCCCATTGTAGCGCATTGCTGCTGCATGGGATAGATGCACCAATACAAACCCTATTGGCCGACAGCGACAAGATTCAAACTGCTTACAGAGCTTGGCTTTTCAGACTGGCATGGAACTCGAAGGCCGCTCTAACACCAACGAATACGGAACATGAAGACGGGACAGTCGTTCGGACGTCTACCACTCCTGCTTGGGCATGTTCAACCCAACCCATACGATCTCGAATCAGGCAGCGTTGCCGCACACCACAATCTGTTTATCTTTTTCCAAAGAGAGTGCCGGGTTCTCTGTTCCGCAGACATTGAGGCCCGGGATTCGTTGCTGCAAACGTTCGGTGAGGAATGACATCATCCCACTGTTCCCATTCGTGGTTGAGTTCTTCCAGGCTTAAACCTCGCGCACCTGTACGGTGCAAAAGCTGGCGTCAGGGGAGGTCCACCAAGCTACAGAAAGGCACGAACCCTGAAGTAGACAGTTTCTCGTGCTACGGTCGTTGTGCAAATCGAGTCCTTTCCTTCAATGGCTGAGCATCGTCATACATCTGCTATCGCCATGATCCCATCGGCAGAATCCAAAAGCAGTCAACGTACGTTGCCCATGGAAACCCATGCAACTGCTAGCACCTGAACCACATCTCCAGTGGATCCTACACCAGAATCACAAGAAGGTCTTTTCGTCACCGTCAACGCGTCAGTCACCTTACATCTAGCTGAAAATCGCGTGTCAAACTGCATCGGCTTTGCGGATTTTCTTGATTTGGCAAGTTATGCGGCCGATATAGCCAACGGAGTCCCATCCAAATGTGAGTGAGGAACTACAAAGATTGCGAATAAAGCACGGCTTGAATCACAAGGCGTGGAAGTTTGACCTGTTCTTGATGACCCGCAGTAGATGAAGATCAACAAGCCCTAACCGACATGACTCAGGAGCTAAACATTATCATGCGACCCTTCCTACGATCCTGTCAGATTCTGGCAACAACATTGCTTTTGCTTAATCTAAGTGGCTGCTGCTGTGGTCCGGGCTGGCGATTAGGCAACTGCCTCTCTTCCTTCTGTCATCATGCCTCGCATGGTTCGTGTCGGGGTGGCGGAGGTTGCTGCGATCAGACGGGCGGCGATAATTACTCAGATGCAAACTACGAGTCTGATTCGTCCATTGAAGACGAAAGTCACTCTGCGACAGCCTACAGTGAACAAGAAGACGGCGAACAAGAAAACGGCCAACAAGAAGACGGCGGTAGTTCCGAACGCGAGCCATCACCAGCTTCATACGGCAGCACATCGTGCAAACCTGGCCCAGTGGGATGGCTACGCAACGAATGGTCGTCTCGACGTTGGAACGGTCCAAGATGCGACGATGTCTACGTCTGCTCCTGGATAAGTGATCCCCCAGAATACTGCGATCCGTGCAACCGTTGTGGTCATTGGACTGGAGCTCAGTGCTGTCCAACGAACTGCTGGAAAGACCTGTTTTATAAGCCGTTAAGTCGTCTCAGCTGTAAAGCAGCACGGGATTCTGGCGGGCCCGGTTGTGGCTGTGCTTCAGGCTGTACTGACGACACTGGTGTCGATGAAAATGAAGGCGACTATCACAGCACGATCCAGGATGCAGAAGGTGATTTTTCCACCGCCCAGTTTGGTCCTCGGCAAGAGGATGCCAAAAACAATCCTTACCCCGAGACGGCACAACCAACGCTGATTCCTACGCCTCGAATCGCTGTGTTACCCAAATGGCTATCTGCTAAACGACCGGGCAATGCGGAGGTGCGTTAGACGGCCGATCGTAAAGGTCCTGCGTTACGAGCCATCTGCCAGGGCTGTTTCCAGCAAACCTTCCTGATCCGGCTACGGAGACGCGGCACAACCCTCATCGGCACAACCCTCATCGGCACAACCCTCATCGGCACAACTACAGTCACTGCAGTTTTCAGTCTGAACCTGCCTGTAACCAGGACCGCCGAACAGACGAACTTGCGTATACCACTGAGTGGCTCGTAAACGGCACAATCGGGGAAAGGACGAACAGGTGCAAATCGACCGAAGTTCCTGTAAGAAATTTTTGTCGCAGCACTCTCGGGAACTGCCACAGATGCCGTAACAGCTGTCATGCCGCGCACATGCCGCGCGAAAATCGACCCCGGCAAAACCTTGAGGAACAATGGCGTTGTTCAACACCCCCGGTCCGCAGGGACGGTATTGGGATAAGCTACAACAACCTGTCAAACAACAAGCTGCCGCCACCGTTAGCATGCATTTAGCCCACATTGTATAACCCACAGAGTTTAGCGAAACGAAGAAAGACTACTTGGTCCTCATCGTCTGTGAGCCATCGGGGGGTTTAGCGATTCTGCGATGACAATCTCTAGAAAAGGTGTAGGTCCCTTCAACTGCTAGCGTCTGACGCATTTATCTGCTGATGAATGATTTGGATTTGGGGGTGGACCAAGCCTGAGCCGGGGCGACTTCCAACTAACTGGGCGTATCTGATCGGTTTCTTGCCAGGTGCCTGGGGAATGACAAAACTGTCTCCTTTTTGCAGGATTGGACGGGGCTCACCAAGTTCTCCAAAAGCTCGCTGTCCGGCTGCCTGGCAAGGATACCAGCGCCCCTTTCCGCTCTGGTCGACCAAATGAAATTCCGGGTAGCAGTGTCCCGGTACCCATACAGTGCGGGCAGGAATATTGTTTGCCCGACAAAGCGCGATGAACAAAGAAGTCATTTCTTCACAGTCACCGTCCTCGTCACGTAGTGCAGCCAGCGCTCCTTTAAGGTCGCTATCAACGTACTCAATGTTTTCACGCACCCAATCGTACATGGCCTCGACCATGGACCAGGTAGACTGTCCGGGTCGTTCAAAGGTTCTGGCCAGGGCTTGGATGTCTGCATGCTGGCTCTCAATAAATGGGCTCGGACGTAAGTAGTCTTTTATGACCCGAGATCGCCTGACAGGAATTTGCAAAACCTCGGTACCCACCGGCTGGGGAACTGACAACTTTTCGATTTCGAAGGTTAACACCGCGTGCACCGTTTCATCCTTGGCAATTCTGGGCACTTCGATCACCATCTGTTTGGCCCCGTCACCAAGATCACGAAACTTCATACGACGGATTTCGTTGGACACATCTCTACGTACCAATTGGACTCTTTGATCGACACAATCGCGAGGTATGGGCGTACACGCAAAGACTCCTCGACATGGTCCTCCTTGGGCCGTTAGCACAATGCCAATGTTCCAAGTTTGCTTTGGTCCAAGAGGGGCCTGTCCGGATTCAGAAGTCGCCGTTGGTCGCAACGACGTAGGACCCTGGGCCTGCATGCTGGCAGGCAAGTAACCATCTGCCAAAAGTAGCATGAAGGCCAAGGTATTGATGTGGAACAAGCCGAGGACATTGATATTCATGGCGAGCGAACCGGGACTGATTGAGGATTCAGGCTGTTTACGATTCAGGCAATTCATAGACGGCCAGCCCTTCTCGAAAGCCTCGGCGACTCCTCGACATAAAGTTCGCCAAGGAGACATCCATGGAGGGAACGACGCGGGATCCACTAACCCTATTGTACCGCGTGGCCACGTTGCAATTGCCGTATAAAGTTGACGTTTGGCTGTCCTTGTCCGGCACCGGACAGGGTTTCTGGCACGAAACGAACCGGTTTCCGACGGTTGCGGACTTTAAAGTTATCTCCTTTTTGCAAAACAGGTCCTGTGTGATTGGTCGTGCCGAAATCAGCGTTGCCTGTCAGCTGACAAACGAACCACTGACCATGGCCATCGGAATCTTCCAGATAGAACTCCGCATAACATTGATCGGGAACCCACACAGTACGAGCTGGCACGCCTTTGATCCGGCAAAGCGCGATGAACAACGATGTTATGTCTTCGTGATTGCCGGCACCCTTCTGTAAAGCTCGCGCGGCACCACGCAAGGGACCATTCTGGAAAGTGACTTTGTCTCTGACCGTGTCGTAAATGGACTGCACCCCTTGCCACGCCTCGTCATCCGACCACGCAATGGCCTTGGAAAGACGTCGGATTTTCCCGTTGCGCACTTCAATCAGCGGACTATGTCCAAGATAGGATCGCACCTTACGAGGCACCTTGGTCGGTTTATGCCAGGAAGTCGCGTCGTGAGGGGGTACCGGCAAGCGTCTAGTCACTTCGTAGGTTACCAAGACCTTCGCGGACTCGCCCTGAGCCAAGTAGGGGACGGAGACTTGGATGACATCAATGCCATTGTTGTCTTTGCCGTATTGCACACTCTGAATATGGTGTGAGAAGTCTTCGTCGACAATCGATACTTCTTGTTCGGGCCAATCGCCCGGGACAGGAATTGCGCTGACGATCTGCTGACAATCTCCAGCGGAAGCGCCGACCGTCATACCAACGAGATACCGGTGAACATGAGTCTTCGCAGTTCCTTTCCTGGCGGTTGCGGCAATCACCGGTGGGGGCAACACCGTTAGTTGTGCCCACACAAGAGCAGCCACCATGGCCGAAGCCAACAGTCCAAGAAAGGTTGTCGTCCCAAGATGAAAACAACGTGGTATCACGAAGTTTCTCCCCCAGTGAAACAAGCTGCCAGCCTTTCCCCCAAGCTAGACACCATTGGGAACGTTGCGCAAGTTATCCGAAGACGGTGTATTCAACGAATTGGGATTGGCATTGGTCGGTGATCCACCGTAACCGTCTTCCGGAACCAAGGTAGCACCAGGGTTGTCGTAAGATGGAACCGGCTGGACGTAAGGCGAACCAACCGTTCCTGCCACGTCCATGCAGCCTCCGGGACATCCCGGCATACACGTGTCGTAACATGTTTCCACAGGAGAGCCATGCACGCATTCACGGACCCCTCTCCAAACGTTGCGAATACAACCACAACCCGTGGTAGACACCAGTACAAGCGCAATAGCCGTCAAAACACCTAGCCTCTTCATGATACTACTCTCCCGCATGATGGGTTAGCAAAGACACACGTTTCGTGTCGGTCAGGCAACTCTACATCATGTTGCAAGATGTGCAAATTCAACGCGTGTTTTTTTTTGTATTCATTTTTTCAGTAAGATAGACATGGACGTCATTTCGGGTCATCAGCAGGAAACACGGTACGAATGTGGCATGTGGCATGATGCTATTAACCGGGCAAACATTGCGGTCTTGTCAATTCTGGTCGTCTCTCGACCGAATCGAAGGGATGGGCTTCACGATACGTGCAACAAGAATCATTGGCTCCGACAAAACTCGCTATTCACTGGTTTCCCCATGCAGATGTTGGCATTGATACCTCCATGGTTGCGTTCGGTTTGTAGGTGCGCATTCTTTTTTGTCTTGATTTTATTGCTAGGACATGGACATGCAGAAAACGCCACCTGGGCCTCGAATAGCAACAGAAGTCCAGGCGTAAAGATTCGACCCCAAGACGAGATATGGCTGGTGAGCACCCGTCGGCTCGCGGGATCCCAGCCCTCCACACGTCAGCCGAATGTTTGGGAATTTCGAGACCAGTGGGAAGCGGCGACCGCCAAAGATTTCGTCGCAAAAGATACGACAACAGCACTCAATCTATTCTGGGTCCACGGTAACCATGTCGATGCCAATATGGCTGTTCGACGCGGGTTTGCGGTTTATCGAGAACTCGTCCGAGATGCACCCACCTCGCCGATTCGATTCGTCGTTTGGTCGTGGCCCAGCAAAAAACTCTGGCGCCCCATGCGCGATGCTAAGCTGAAAGCGGCTCGAGCCGACCTCGAGGGATACTATTTGGCACGGTTTACCTCGCAAATGGACAGTCACTCCCAAATGGCGATGATGGGGTTTAGCTTTGGGCCTCGGATCATCACCGGAGCCCTGCATGTGATCAACAATGGAAAGCTACGTAGTTCTCGAGAAGCAACCTTTTCGACAACCAGACGACAAAACGTTCGCGTTGTGTTATTGGCACCCGCCATGCATCACAACTGGCTTCTCCCCAACTCTTATCATGGCCGCGCTGGCGACATGATGGAGCGTTTACTGCTGTTCAAAAATTCGTGCGATCGAGCCCTCAAACTCTATCCGTTGATGTTTGCGCACCACAGTCCAACCGCTATGGGAAGAAAAGGCGTCGTTTTCAAAGCGGAAGACCGTGGATTGGTGAAACGTGTGCAGCAGTTTGATGTGGCTGATTCGGTGGGGTCCAGCCATTCCTATTCGGATTATGTCAAGAGTCCCGAGATCATGAGCCGAATCAGGGACTTTATCTTTTTGCCCGTTCCGACAGATGTGGGAAAACTATCAAGTCACCCATCCTTAGGTCAGATCAGGGTCGAATCCCCCGTACTGTCGGCAAAATAATGCCCCTCGTACCGATGCTCTACAATCCCCTCTAAAACGTGTATACCTACAACGAACCTGAGGTCTGGGCAAAATGCATCGAGAACTCTGACCCCAGGGAAACGTGGCCAAAAAAGATTTTGTTGTTCAAGACTGTTGCCGTTTCATTGTTGTGACGAGGCTTAAGTGCCAAGGACAAAAAAATACTCATATATGGGCATAGACATCGCCTTACAATGTGCGAGACTACTTGAGAGTAGTAACATCAACCTTTGAGGTTTCTCGACTATGAATTCGACTGAACGGACGCTAGAACGAAGAAGCTATTTGCGGGTGCAACCGGGATGCATGTTTGTCGACGCAGACAAATTCCGTGATTTGGCAACTTCGACGCGACGATTCTTGCGGTCAGACGATCCCGTCGCTGAAGTACGAGGTTTGTTTGATCCTGAAACCCATGAGCGGTTTATCACCGAAGAAGAGAATCTGTTCAGTTTGGGCAAAGCGGCAGACAGTTGTTAACTGTTCATTTTTGCCTGTTCATGCTGTGAACTCGTGACGTCCAAATTCAACTTTCGTCACGTTGGATGCTATCGCCAGCGGCACACGGCGATCATTGTCCAGCGTTGCTCGAGATCTCCTAGGGCGGACCAAACCATTGCCTTAGGTTCTTGGTCACAAGTTTGGGGTTCAGGGCTTCTACTTGTCCGGCATTTTGTTTCTCGCAACCAACCCCGCAAATCTTCTAGCAATCTTCTGCTATCCTGCTCCAACCGCACAGTTGTTCCAGGCGCCCAAAATCCACCTCGATTGGGACTTACTTTTAGTCCCGCATAGCCGTTGTTTTGCAACCAATCGGTTCAGTGGGTATCATTGACATCACTGGAATCGTATTGGATGGATGGCATGGTCCGATCACCCCCCCAGATCGTGTGGTACGAGGGACGCTCCTTTTCGGAAAATCTTGATGTTATATCGGCAGTACAAACGGGGAGACCGAGTTGTTTATTCGAAGTCCAAACATAGTACGCATCCTGGACCTCGCGCTAAATTGATCGACCCAGCCCCCAGCGGCGATGATTATACCTACCAGGTGGACAAGTTCTGGATTGTCGCCAACGCGTCCGAGGACGGCAATCTGTTACTGTACACTCGGCGAGGCAAGACGCACGTGGTTGCTTTCGATCACCCCAATCTTCGACGCCCAACCCTCTGGGAACATCTTCTTTATGGAGAGAAATTTCCAGAACTGCCTCACGAGTCGCCAGCGAGTCAGATTTCTTAAAGCCAAAACGGCGGGGACTCTTAATGATCCTGCTCAAGCGTAGAACGACAGACCAGCTTCAAAACAGAAGACAAACGAGCGGCACGATAAGAATCAACTGGCAGCAAGGGAATTTCGACGGAGATGGAGACAGTGATATCACCGACTTCAATTTCCTGGCGGCAAGTTTCAATCCGACAGGTTATGGTCCCGGAAGTGCCAGCCCAGCCGTACTGGAACCTGCCGGAGCGGTCTTAGCGATGTTGGCCATGTTGCTCTCTATGGCCTGTACATTCAAAAAAGCCTTATGTTTTTCAGAACGCTTACAAGGACAGTTCATCCAATAGCTCGTTGATTGGCCCTAAATACGCCGTCACAAAAATGCGTATTACTAAAAAGATGATCAGAAGAGCAATCAGGCCCCACACGGCAAATCCTGCCAACATGGTGAGGACTGCTAAGGCGGCTTGTGCCCGCTCCCGATATTGCTGAGACAATGTGGCCATCGCTTCAGACAGACGGCCACTTGTTTCTCCGGTCTCAACCACGTCGGTGAAATCGTCCGGATAGACGTCTGTCTGTCTGAGTGCGATATGGATCTCGTTTCCTGCGGTTAAGGACTGATCGACTTTTTTCAAATATCGGGTGTAGTAATCGTTACGGGTGCTTTTTTGTCCTAATTCCACAGCCCGGCGGACGTCGAGTTCTGTGTTGATGGTAAGCGCCAACGTCCACGCCATGCGAGAAAGTGCCAACGTTTGCAGAGCTTTCCCCAACATGGGCGTTTTCAGAGCTGCCCATTGCAACGGGGCGACCCACAGGTCACCTCGCATGGCCGCGCGCGTGAACAAAAATCCCGTGAATGCCACACCACCGACGATGCAGCTGTAGATGGCCAAACCACTTTTGCCCGTGAGCCCCCATCCTAGGTAATCGATGGGCTCATTGGAACGACTACCGATCCAACCCAGAACCAGGATAAGAATACCTATCACGATGACTGCGGCACACAAGTAGAAAGCAGGTAAGGAGATCGCAGCCAGAAACGTACGACGGATTTTTAACTGGTAGTCGTAATGATCGGCTAGTTGCAAGAACACTTGGTCCAAATGACCTGTCGTTTCTCCTACGTCGACGAGATCGTGAAATAATTCGGGAAAATAGTCCCCCGTTTCCTGTAGACCGACGGTAAGGTTGTCCCCTCGAGCCACCGCGGCATGTATTCTTTTTACTTGGCGCCGTTGGCGAGGATGCCCTCGATCGGACTCACGAGACCAAACCTCACGGATTTCCAAACCTGCTTCCAGCGACATCCCGACTCGTCGGCACAATTGCGAAAGCGGTTTTAAGCCAATTCGGGGAGAAAACATGGTTGGATATCGTATTGGTGAAAGATTCGACGGAAGGGCAGTTTCCTTGGTGGTACGACCAGACTGATCCTACTATCCCATTGGAATATCAGACGTCAACGCTTACAACCTCAGGAATTCCTCCTGTCTGGTGACCGACCTACAGGCTCGCCTCCACAAACGCTACAATTAGTCAAATGAAGATGTGGAAAACGGTTGCCATTGTCGGCGTCGGTCTAATCGGTGGCTCGATCGGACGTGCCTTACAGCGAAAAAAACTAGCACAACGTGTGGTTGGTGTAGGGCGTCACGAGAACAAGTTGCGGCGTGCGCAGCGGTTAGGGATCGTCACCGATTTCAGTGTTTGTGTGGAAGATGGGGTACGCGAGGCAGATCTCGTCGTCGTCTGCACCCCTGTGGCATCCATTGTGGAGCATGTACGACGGGTGGCTAGCGCGTGTTCTCCCAAGTCCCTAATCACGGATGTAGGAAGCACCAAATCAGCCATTTGTTCCGCATTGACAGCTCGCCGCCTGCCGGGAGCTACGTTTGTCGGCAGTCACCCATTGGCTGGTAGTGAAAAAACTGGTTTTGATAACGCTCGCGAAGATTTATTGGAAGGCCGGCTGGTGATTGTAACACCACAAGCATCGACACCTCCCACTGCTGTGCGCCAGATCAAGCAATTCTGGCGTCAACTTGGTGCCGAAGTTCACCAAATGTCACCAGTCGCACACGATCGCACACTGGCTGCGACGAGCCATCTCCCTCACCTGATGGCATCGGTACTGGCAGCGTCCACACCGGCTCAGGTTTTGCCCTACGTGGCAACTGGCTGGCTCGACACAACGCGAATCGCCGCTGGTGACGTGCAATTGTGGGAACAAATTGTGATGCAGAATCGGGGCCACATGTTGAAGTCCCTGGAAAAGTTTGAGAAAGTGCTGGATTCTTTACGTCATGCATTGGAATCTGACAATCCACGTCCCTTAAGAACCATACTCACCAAAGGCAAGCAGCAACGTGACTCTGTGGGAAATTGACATCTTTCCGGCACCAGGCCAACCCGATGTTGTCGCAGACAATCTCCGGTCGGACGCTACGGACCTAGGATTGGTCGCTGATTCGGACGTTCAGATCGCGGCAGGACGGGGGTTTCTGCTTCAAGGCAAACTATCGCAAGAGCAAGTAGAGCAATTAGCTGCAGAGCTTCTGGCTGATACAGTTGTCGAATCACATAGGGTGACTCTGGTGGGTGACAACGAGGTAACTCAGCCGCCTTTCTCAGGAGCTCAGTTGGTCTATGTAATGCTGAAACCTGGAGTCATGGATCCTGTGGCCGCCAGCGCAGCGATGGCAATTCGCGATTTCCAGATGGATCTCGAAGCAGTCGCGACCCTACGAAAGTACTGGATCGGTGGTCTTGACGACCAGCAGTTGCGGCAGCTCTGTAACAAGATCTTGGCGAATGATGCCATCGAGCGAGTCATTTTGGGGCCTCTCGATTTTGACCAATTACAGATTGGAACGCCTTACTCGTTTGAATTGCGTTACGTTGCGCTCCGTGAACTCGATGACACTGGCTTGCAAAAACTTAGCCGTGAAGGTTTGCTCAGTTTGTCACTGGATGAAATGCAGACCATTCAGGCTCATTTTCGCAAATTAGAACGAGACCCTACGGATGTTGAATTGGAGACGCTTGCTCAGACCTGGAGTGAACATTGTAGCCACAAGACACTGGCCGGGCGTATCGCATACCGAGACAACCAGGGAACCAGGCATTTCGAAAACATGCTCAAGGAGACTATTTTTGCGGCAACGCAAAAGATCCGTGCCCAGCTTGGAGAGGATGATTGGTGTGTCAGCGTCTTCGAGGATAACGCCGGGGTGATCCGTTTCGACGAGAAAAACCACGTGGTGTTCAAGGTCGAAACACATAACCATCCGTCCGCTTTGGAACCGTATGGTGGAGCGAATACAGGAATCGGTGGAGTCATACGGGATCCAATGGGTACCGGACTTGGTGCCCAACCAATCTGCAATACTGACGTGTTTTGCTTTGCACCCCCGGATACGCCAACTTCAGAATTGCCTCCAGGAGTCTTGCATCCACGCCGAGTCATGCAAGGTGTGGTGGCGGGTGTGCGAGATTATGGTAATCGCATGGGGATTCCTACAGTGAATGGTGCTGTCTATTTCGATCAACGGTATCTGGGAAATCCCTTGGTCTATTGCGGCAACGTTGGCCTATTACCCAGCGACAAAGCGAACAAAGAACCTCAACCAGATGACTGGATCGTAGCGGTGGGTGGTCGCACAGGACGGGACGGCATTCACGGCGCCACGTTCAGCTCGATCGAATTAGACAGTGAAAGTGAATCGGTGTCTGGCGGAGCAGTACAAATTGGAAATGCCATTACCGAAAAAATGTTGTTGGATGTCATTTTGAAAGCCAGAGATCAAGGGCTGTATCACGCTATCACCGATTGCGGTGCCGGTGGGTTTTCCAGTGCCATCGGAGAAATGGGCGAACACCTAGGTGCCGAAGTTTGGCTTGACCGCGCTCCGCTCAAATACGACGGTTTGTCTTATACCGAGATCTGGATCAGTGAGGCTCAAGAGCGGATGGTACTCGCCGTCCCCCCTGCCCATTGGGAAACATTTCAGGCGGTGTGCCAGTCCGAAGGAGTGGAGGCCACCATCTTGGGGAAGTTTGTCCAGACAGGCAGACTACAGCTGAAATATCAAGATCACGAAGTAGCCGATTTAGCGATGGAATTCTTGCACGATGGTCGTCCCCCGGTCATACGAGAAGCCATTTACGAACCACCCACGGCGAATCCCTTGACGGGGGAGTGGTCCAGTGATCACGCCTCGACGTTAACAAAAATACTGGGGTCGCTAAACGTCGCCAGCAAGCATTGGATCATCCGACAATACGATCATGAAGTACAAGGTGGGAGCGTCATCAAACCTTTGGTTGGAACTCAAGAGGATGGCCCCAGCGACGCAGCAGTTGTGCGACCAGTACTTAACTCACGAAGAGCCGTGGCTGTTTCTTGCGGTATGAATCCCTACTACGGTGACTTCGATACTTATTTGATGGCTGCCAGTGCCATCGATGAAGCAGTAAGGAATTGTGTGGCGGTGGGAGCGGATCCTGAGCGCATCGCTATTCTTGACAACTTCTGCTGGGGAAATACCCAACGCCCAGAAACGTTGGGGTCTTTGGTTCGCGCAGCCATCGCCTGCCACGATATAGCGGTAGCATTTGGGACACCTTTTATCAGCGGTAAAGACAGCCTGAACAATGAATTCACCTACCAGGACGCATCTGGTGAACGTCAAGAAATCGTCATACCACCCACACTGTTAATCAGCGCCCTAGGGCAAGTCGATGACGTGCGGCGATGCGTCACGATGGATTTCAAGCAAGCTGGGAATCTGATTTATCAGGTTGGTGTGACTTTAGAAGAATTGGGCGGATCCCATTTTGCACTAACGCATCAATTGACTGGCGGTCAGGTACCCGGCCTAGACCCCGTTCAGGCAAAGAGAATTTACCACGCTTTACACTTGGCGATTCGTGAGGGTTCGGTCCGGGCATGTCATGACATGAGTGAAGGTGGTCTGGCTGTGGCCCTAGCCGAAATGGCATTTGCCGGAAGGGTTGGCGCACGGATCAACCTAAACTCCGTACCTTGCCAGTTCGAATCTCAGGCACGTGACCAACAGTTGGCTCATCTCTTGTTCGCTGAATCCAATGCACGATTCCTGTGTGAGATTCCCAGCGACAAAGCTATGGTGTTTGAACGTCAGTTGGAAGGCTTGCCATGCCAACTCATTGGAGAAGTCACACAAGAACAGACTTTGGTTATGATTGACGAAACCAACGATCCACCGTCCGACGTCATGCGAGTGTCGGTGGAAACATTACAAGCGGCGTGGAAAGCGCCTTTGGATTGGTAGGGAAGATGCCCGCACCAAAAATCTTGATATTGAGAGCCCCCGGGACCAACTGTGACCGCGAAACCGACTTTGCATTTTCGTGCGCCGGGGGTGTTACCGAATGTGTCCATGTGAATGCTCTCTTGGAAAACCCACGCCAATTGATTGACTATCAAATCCTGTGTATCCCCGGTGGATTCAGTTACGGTGACGACATATCAGCAGGCCGTATCCTGGCTTGTCAGATTCGACACCATTTAGCAGACACCATTTCGGAGTTTCGCGATGCGGGAAAGTTGGTCCTGGGGATTTGCAATGGTTTTCAAGTCCTTATCAAGTCTGGTGTCCTCGTCACAGACTGTGCGGCAACACTCACTTGGAATGACAAGGGACGCTTCGAAGATCGTTGGGTCCGTACGGCTGTCGATGGTGAAAGGTGTGTCTTTCTGCGTGGAATCGAATCGATGTACTTACCGATTGCACATGCCGAAGGAAAATTTGTGGCTCGCGATGGCGACACATTGGGCGAGCTGGACCAGGCAGGACAATTGGCTCTTCGTTATGCAGATGAGAATAGCCAGTATTCAACGTCCTTGGACTTTCCAAACAATCCCAATGGGTCGCAGGCAAACGTGGCAGGGATGTGCGACGAAACAGGGAGAGTTCTAGGGATGATGCCTCACCCCGAGCGACATTTGGATCCGACACACCATCCCCAATGGACACGTATGGATTCTCACGAACAAGGAGACGGATTGCGGTTGTTCGAAAACGCTATCCGTTACTTTGATTGACATCTGGCTGGCACAACCGGATCATTCGCTACAGGCCGTACAAACGGAACCTCCATGCTGTTAAGCTGTTCCGCTTCTAACGCACTCTCCGGTCGCCCTACCGCGCTTCGACTCAATACCGGATCAAGCCGATTTAGTGATCAGGGGACCTCAAGGATGACGGTCCCACACATCACTTCACGAGGTCCACGGCATGGAATCTCAGCGGACATTGACACTCTGGCCCTACCTGGGATTATTGACCTGTTTATTGCTTAGCTTATTGCTTCCGCAGTTCTGGGACTCCGATTCATTGCTTGATGGGAATTGGCAGACTCAAACTCAAACATTCAAACTTGGTGATTGGGAATCCACGTTTTCCAGGCACTCTTCAAGCAAATTGGATGATTTTGTGGCAGATCGTTTCCAGACAGTGGATACTCTGGATCCACAAGCCTACTTCTACCATTTCCCCACTGAGGCCAACATAAAAGACTATTCGGCAACCGCAACCACGGCTTATGTGATCGATGACTGGGAAATGTGTGCTACCAACGATCTCATCACGGATACTGAGGACGCAGATGGCACCGAGCCAAACAAAGAATCTCAGATGTCGTCGAATACAGCCGAAGGTCCTGAACTGAATAGTCCTGAGCAGACAGACGTGGTAAACCACGACGCAACATGGGTCGCATCCACTCCTATTGAAATCGTCGTCACAGGTCCCAAGGTTGAAGACCTGATGAAAACGGTGACTTCGGAACCCGCAGGCACCGTTCGACTCAATCAAGCATTCGTTACGGATACCGGTTCTGACGACTTGGCCAACAGCCAGGATCTCGACTTTCCGGATCTCGACTTTATCGATCAGCTGGCTCGCAACAACACCAAAAGCTCATCGACAAACAACGATGTCAAGTCGACCATCGTGGACGCCAAGCAACCGGACGATCAGGATTTAGTCGCCGACGACTCCGACGGAGAACGCGTGGAGATACTGAATGACCATCTCCAAAATGCTGCCAACCCGGGGATGGATCTGACGATGTCCGGCGCCCCGGTCGTTATCAGCGAACCCAAAGTTGTTGTTGCTGGACCAGACATGAACCGGGCTGAAACGGAGAAAACAACAGTCGACTCCGATGGCTTCGGTTATCCGTCACGGTTGGCTGAGTCGATGGCGGTGGGGACAGAAAAAGATAATGAACTGGATTCACAACAAGAGCTAAACACGGAAGCGCCGCAGGCCCCGACCACGGATCCCCATGGCGACGACCGCGTGCAGGTGGCGGCCAAACGAATTCAGCAAACGCCAATCTCGCCCAACGAAGAAGAAACACCTCAGTTTCCCATCATTTCCTTGCCAAGTACGGAGTATTCGGCAAGGGACGAAGCACCGTTGACACCAACGAGCGTGCCGAGTCTCGAGGGGATCGAAGATAGTGATCCTCAAGAAATCCAAAAACCGTTGGTAGAATTGAGCCAGAACACGGTTTGGCCCAAGTCAACACGTCTGACCCGATCACTGCATCGGCTATCGTATTATTCCGACTCGTGGAAATGGTCTGAGGAAGTGTTGAGTGAGCTTGAGCAATTGACCTTGGTCACCTCCTTGGATGACGTGAGATTGGCGGATCGGTTTCAACGCTTGGAGGAATATATTCAAAAGGGCAGCTATCAAGTCCGCACACTATTGGACGGTGATCACCGAGAGACCCTGGCACGTTGTATCTACGGAGTGCGCAAACGAGTCGATTTGTGGAAAGCTGTTTTTCAGGCGTCACGGTCCTGGCACCAGAGTGAACCGTCGTTCGCTAGGGGATCGTTGCCCACCCATTTAAAGGCCGTCCAAGCGATGCTCGGTGAGACGGATGAAGGGCGTGATTGGGCCACTTACCTCCTACTGAAAGAAATGAAGCGAGACGGGGAAGTGACTAACCCACGGACGGCTCGCAGGGTTCTGGACCGCATGTCGGGTCCGAAGCTGACATTGGCTCAGCGAGAGCTGGTTCATCGCCCACAGCTGCAAGCATTGGCCGATGAATTGTATCGGCAGTGTGGCCAGGCGGAACTATTCCCACAACTTCTGAATAGCATCGAGCGGTATGAGTCAAAGGGTCGCGCCAAAGACGGAGAATGGATTGCCGGCCACACCGATTTTCTGTTGCGATCCAAAGACACCACGTTGTTTCGGTTAGGCAGTCAACTGGATCGCCACTGGCGAAACGCGAACGTTCGAGTCTCGATCAGCAGTAAACTGATGAGCCGCTATTTGCCTGATGCGAGTACTGTTCGGTCTCGCGTGCAAAACCGGTTGGGGGCCGCCGCAATCCGCGGCACAAGCTGGACAACCACCGAATTCAAATGGCACCTCGTGCCTAATCATCAGCGAATTCATTTGGACTTGTTCGCTGAAGGAAACGTACGTTCTCAAACCGTCGCGAATCAAGGTGCTGCGCGAACACAAAACCAAGGACAAGCCTTGTTCACAGCGAGCAAGTCGGTTTGGTTCGATCGCAAGGGAATTCACACCCAGGCAGCACAAGCCACGTCGAACAGTACCGTCAAAATCGAGAGTGTTAAAACAGCATATGACGGTATCCCATTATTGGGTTCGATTGCACGTTCGATGGCTCAAACGAGGGCCGAAGAACGAAAACATCAAGCTCGTCAAATGATGCAGCAACGTGTTGCGCGTTCTGCCCAGCACCGACTGGATTCAATCGTCGACCAGCAATTGTCACGGTTTGAGACTCAGTTTGAAACACAGGTCATTCAGCCTCTGTCCGATCTGGAACTCGAGCCAACGCCGTTAACTTTGCTGACGACCTCCCATCGAGTGATTGCCCGGTACCGTTTGGCCAATCAGAGCCAGTTGTCGGCTTGGTCTCCTCGGCCGGTGGCGTTTTCCGATACGCTGCTGAGTGTGCAGATCCATCAGTCAGCGATCAATAATGTGGTGGATCAGTTGAACTTACACGGCAAGCGGTTTGACCTAGAAGACCTTTATCAAACCATTCCTCAGAAACTTGGGTTTGCTCCACTGTCGATTCCTGAGGATCTTCCGGAAAACGTTAAAGTTCGTTTTGCGGCTTACGAACCGATTCGCTTTCGCTTTGACAACGGCCGTGCCAGCATCACGATCCGCTTGGCGTCCTTATCCAAGGGTAAGCGACATCGCTGGCGCAAATTGACCGTGACAGGTGAATATGCGCCCGATGTGTCGTCCGTCAACGCACCACTTATTCGAGACGAAAGCATTCGGTTGACAGGCCACAAACTCAGTTTCAGTGATCAGGTCGCCCTGCGTAGCATCTTTAGCAATGTCTTTTCTCGCAAGAGACCACTGACCATCCTACGAACCAAATTGGCGAACGATCAGCGTGTTCAAGATCTGGGAATTCAGGAGTTCGCTGTGGAAGACGGATGGATCGGAATTGCTTGGGGAGTCGAACGACTAGCCGCCAATGGCCGGTCTTCCACCACACGATAACCGGCACGCCTTAGTATTCCGGTTGGGAACCGAAACGCCCGCGGAATTCTTCGGCCGGATACTTGATGGCATTTTTTTGCATTTTTCGTGATACCGTATCCGAAACATCCAGGCCCAACACGTTTGCCATTGCCAGCGCATAGGCAATCACATCGGCCAATTCTTCCCCAACGGCAGCTTGACGAACTGGATCATCTTTGATTTCACATGATGCATCCATAGAGATCCACTGGAAGTGCTCCATAAGTTCGGCTGCCTCGATGGCAAGAGCCATACTTAAATTCTTCGGTGAATGAAACTGCTGCCAGTCGCGTGCATCGACAAATGTTTGTATTAACAGACGCAGGTCGGCAATCGTTGTTTGTTGGTCAGTCATACCCTTGAATTCCTTGGTGGATAGGTTTGGTTCCTAGCTGACCCACGTCGTAAATCCGCTCTTTCTCAATCAATACGTTAGGGCCTGTCGGTTACATCTTATCCAAAAATGTTATCTGGCGGGGATCGACAAGAATTGCTAATCTGAGTGAATGTTCGGTCGAGGCACAACCTTTGCCAATGAAACAGCCATGGAGGCAAAGGAATGCTGGATGCAGACGGAAGAGGTCGCCAGCTTGATACCCACGACGAACTTCACACATTTGTTCATTCCGGCTTGCTGTAACGATCCATGCCATGATTGGACCAGGAGAGAATTAAGTTGTCTTTTCGTGTCAATCTAGACCTTTTCCGTGGTCCTCTCGATCTACTTCTGTACTTGGTACGAAAGCACGAAGTAGACATTCTGGACATTCCGATTGCCCAGATCACAGACCAATACTTGGAGCACCTGTCGGTCCTTGAACAATTGGACGTTAACACAGTGGGCGATTTTTTAGAAATGGCCAGCACTCTCGTCGAAATCAAATCACAGTTAGTGCTTCCACGTGCGGACGAAGAAGGCGGTGACGTGGATGATCCTAGAGAAGAATTAGTCCAGCGTCTGCTCGAATATAAAAAATATCGGGACGCGGCCAGCATGCTCGAGGAACAGAGTCGTCATTGGCAAATGCATTATTCGCGGTTGACGTCCGATATTCCGCCTCAGCGACGAGACTTGGCCGACCAGCCGATCCAGCACGTCGAGTTGTGGGATTTAGTGAGTGCTTTTGGGCGGTTGCTGCGTGAACAAGAATTGGTACGTCCGGCGAACATCGTTTACGACGAAACGCCAATTGAAGATTACATGTCGCAAATTGAAAAACAGCTGCAAAACGGCGGTCGAGTAACGATTTCCGATTTATTTTCAACTGGCATGCACAAGTCGGCGCTCATTGGAGTGTTTTTGGCCATTTTAGAATTGGTACGTCATCGACACGTGAAAGCCGAGCAACAGGAATTGCACGGAGAAATCTGGATCATGCCGGGCAATGAATTTGGCACATCCATGGACGCCGAAGCGATTGACCAGTACGATAACAAGTCTCAAGAACCTGCCACTTATCCAGACAACAATCAGCCCGATTCCTCTTAGTGGGTGCACTATCCCGTACGTGGCCCTGAGAGCATGCGTGATTGGGTAACATGTTGGTTGGCAGTGGTTGATTCGCTAACCAGTGTCAGACCTGTTTTTTACTCTTCACCTTTTTGAAGAACCCTTTGTCTCCAGACCGTGTGTTTCTACACTGTTCAGTACCTATGCTGAATAATCTGCCAGTCAAGCAGCTCAAGTACCAAGACATAACCATTGAGGGATACTCGCGCGCCGCGGTTCAGACGTATTGGCGTATCCCCGAATGGAAAATAGGTTTTGACCTCGGAGCACAACCTTGGTCCTTCATGGGAACACCCACTTGGTTCATTTCCCATACGCATTTGGACCATATTGCCGCCTTGCCAGTATATGTGGCCCGCCGCCGCATGATGAAAATGGACCCTCCGAAAATTTACCTTCCAGAACACGCAGTGGATCTTGCCAATCGTGTTTTGCAAACCTTCAGTCGACTGGACCGGGGACGTCTCCCCTGTGACATTATCGGAATCACCGCTGGTCAGGAAATTGAACTCTCACGTGAATTGGTGGTAACCGTCAGCGCCACCAAACACACGGTGCCATCATTGGGATTTATCGTTTGGGAACGTCGGAGAAAACTCAAGCAGGAATACCAAGAACTGACAGGGAGCCAGATTCGGGATCTGAGATTGAATGGGACAGAGGTCAGCGAAGAACACCGTCACCCTCGACTAGCCTATTTGGGAGATAGCAGTCCTGAAGGATTGGATCTCTGCCCTACGATGTACGAAGCAGACGTATTGATCACAGAATTAACCTTCGTTTCTCCACAACATCGCAAAGAGAAGATCCACAAGATGGGGCACATTCATTTGGACGACTTGTTGGCTCGACGTGAACGATTCAAAAATCAATTGATCATCGCTTCTCATTTCAGCACCCGCTATCATGTACGGCAACTTCGCCAGATTATAGAGAAAGCTGTGCCTGATCTGTTTGACAAGCGATTGCATCTATGGGTGTGACGACATCCGTTCAACCGCGTTCGGCCTATATTCACGTTCCTTTCTGTGCGCATCGCTGTGGGTATTGTAATTTTACCGTCACTGCTGGCCGCCAAGATTTAGTCGGACTTTATCTAGAGGCTTTAGAGCGGGAACTTTCTTGGCTGCCGTCTGCGCAACCGGTTCAAACGATTTTTGTGGGAGGCGGGACGCCAACACAGCTTCATTCCACTGCCTGGCGGCAGCTATTGGAAATCACCACACGCGCGTTTCAGCTCGAACCGTACGGCGAATTCTCTGTGGAAGCTAACCCAGCAGATGTCGATGAGACCAAGCTGGCTGACGCACGGCGATTCGGAGTCACTCGACTTAGCTTGGGCGTCCAATCCTTTGATTCTCGTAAGTTACAAATCCTGGAGCGCGACCATAGTCCCAGTAAAATCCTGGATGCTGCTCGCATAGCATACCAACACTTCGACAACGTTTCCCTGGACCTGATCTTTGGCGTACCGTACGAAACGGTAGATGCATGGCATGAAGATTTGCAACAGGCAATTGAATTGGCACCACAACACGTGTCGACCTATGGATTGACTTTTGAAAAAGGCACACGTTTTTGGAGCCGTCGTCGTCTTGGTGAGTTGCAGCCCCCTGAAGAAGATCCACAGCGTGAAATGTATGAATTGGCAATGGATACCCTGACTGCGGCGGGATACGAACATTACGAAGTTTCCAATTTTGCTCTGCCCAATCACCGCTGCCGACACAATGAAGTGTATTGGACGGGTGGTGAGTTCTATGCAGCGGGACCCGGAGCAGCTCGCTTTATAAACGGCTGCCGTGAAACCAATCATCGTAGTGTCTCGACCTACTTAAAGCGCGTGTTGGACGGCGAATCCCCGGTTGCGGAAAGAGAGTGCTTGGACGATGAAGCCGCCGCGAGAGAACGAATGATCTTCGGTCTGCGCCGATTACAGGGAATTCATTGCGAAGAATTCGAACAGCAAACGGGTTTCAGTATTCAATCGCTGGTGGAGTCTGAGTTAGACAAACTTTTGCAATTAAAAATGCTGGCGTTTACAGATGGCCGACTGCACTTAACCAGAGCCGGATTGCTTGTAAGCGATTCGATATGGCCGAATCTCTTATAATCAACGTCCTTTTGCAACAAGTGGACTGTGAGATCTTCATGGTACAGATTTTCAACCTCCCAATTGTATCTGTGTTCAACTTGCTAGATGCGCTAGGTTGAAAAGCGTTCGGAGTCGATAGTTCGCTCCGATCGTAAGCCGAAGCGTAAGGGACTGTGGATTCAGGAAGGCAAGACTCTTACTGAGCCAAATGAGGGTGGCATTCCTAATGTGTTTATGCTCAGCAGGCGCCTTACCCTCTCTTAAAAAACTCCTGTCAATCCAAGACCGATAGACGAGGGATAAAGTGAAAAGCAGTATCTCCCTCGCTCACGTATCAAGAGATCGTACTTTTAAAACGCCACTTGCAATGAACACCGAAACCCGAACACAGCCAACCCATCATGTCTTTCCATGCGCCATATGACTAAACTTCACGTTACAAACCTTTCCCAACATTCCACCAACTACCGCGTGAGAAAGTTCATTCTTGCGCATCATTCCATTCACTCAACTGTTGTTGGATTTGTTCCCAGGTGAGTTGCCGAAAGGCAATGGGACAGTCGACAGTGGATTTCTTCTGTAGATGAGTCATTTCTGTTCGCACATTGCGAACTTCTTGGTCAATTGCGGCTAGCCAATCGGGCAGTTCCAGACCAGCTCCGGCCGGCTCGCGTGCCATCGCTGCAGCTTCCTGCTCCAGCAGATCGAAGGCTGTTTTCGCACCTTTCTGGTTGGCCTCTTGCATCGCTGGTCGCACCAGAGCACACAAGCGCCCGATAATCATGGGCCGAACGAAGCGTCCGTTCAGGCGGTCGGCCACCGTCGGCATTTGCATGGCATGATGCTGTTGTAATTCAAGCAACCTGTCCAGGAAGGCGTCGGACCTGGGCTGTGTTCGGTCCACGAGTGCCCTCCGCCAAACTTCGGCATCCGCATTCCGCTGCTTGCGGACCAACACATCGTGTGCAATATAAACCGGCTTTAGATTCCATGTAACGCGATCGTACTCGACACGCAAGCGGAGAAAATCGAGTAGTGTAAAGAGCATTTCACCCCGATCCGATTGCGTCGTCGTACTGTTGTAATCACGGTATTCACCATAATTCTCCACAATGGCTTCTAACACGAGTGTGACGTGGTCGGTGGCATCTTCGTGCGAGAGATGTCGATCGATCTGATCGATCAACTCCAAAGCGTGTTCCGCTCCATCCTCAGCCAACTGATCCAGCCATTCACCGACACCCTGATGCAAGATGGCTCGAATATTTCCCAGGCCAAGAAAGGATTGTGTGAACAAGTCCGCGCCATAGGTTCCGATGAACTCGACCAACTTATTCCATTCCTGTTCCTCCGAGATACGTTCTAACACCGACAATCGCAGTGTACGGCTGTGCGACATCCATGTAACGAGCATAGATTGCGTGAGTGGTTCCAACGCATCCACCAGGCTTGCGGTGTTAGGATTGTCACTGGACCATGTCGACGCAGACTCGACAATCGATTGTACAATCGCTTGAAAACCGTTCTCAAACAGCGCATCGAATTCCGTGACCGCAGCACCTCCAACAGGATGATTGCGTTCCATTTGGCGTGCTGTATCGATAAGCGCACATGCTTCTTCTAGCTGCCCTAATCTTGGAAGCCATTGGAGCAAATCGGTAACGATATGTTGGCGTACACGGGCACGCAAAATCTTCTTGGGATCGCCATGCCGGGAAAGTGGTACGTAGAGGAGTGTTCGATCGCGCATTGCCTGCAGGAAGCAAACCCAACGACCTTTCACGTCATCGACACAATCCGAGAAGACAGCACTGGTGATGTATGCGGCTTCGATTTCAATCCGTTCCAAGAGTGCCGACTTGTCCGGCTTGATCTGGACTGCCAACTCGGGATCGGAACTGATGAGTGCCGCGAGTACATGACGAGTCGCATCGCATGTCGCCAAAGAAGTTGAGATCGTTTTGTCCAGAATCGTTTCTTTAAGCAAACGATGCCGGTCGTACTGCAATAAGGAATCTGGGGTAGGTGCCGGTGTGGGCAACGAAAATCGTTGGACGTTGTTTATCAATTTCAACAAGTCACGTCTATTAGCAAGAAGTTGGTCCAGCCATCGTCGAAGCGTTTGAGTTCGATCGTCAGTAAAACATCCATCATCGGCAGGTTGGTAACAAGCAACTCTCCAAAGCTTGGCCAAGCATTCGAGCAGCCCAAGACGTTCCGAAAGATAACGAGTTTGTTCATCTAACTCGACTTCGGTCGTCCGATCTTCGTCAAAGATGGATCCCTCGATTCCATCATCAGTACTGTCCCGATAAACAACCTCTTCATAAGCTGCGTCAAATAAGCCGCCATGGTCATCTTCGTCTTCATCCTCTTCGGGTTCTTCACCAAACTCATCGAGAGTCAATTCTTCCTCATGTTCGGGAAGCTCATCCATGTCCAAATCAAAGTCAGGTACCTTCCAGTACTCTTGAGCGTTGGCTTCGAAATAGTCAAAAAACTTTTGAATCGTCGACCATTTTTCGTCAGCAGGAATCTCCGCCTGCTTTACTTGTCGCAGCCAACGCAATGTCAGCTCGTGAAATGAAACATCGCCTTGCTCTAAACCTACACGGCCAGCCTGGCTTAGCCAAAAAACAAGAAGGGACATCGATGCCACATGGTCTTTGCGGTCCAGAAGTGCGTCTACG
Source organism: Pirellulaceae bacterium (assembly GCA_022448645.1). The sequence goes on along the minus strand of JAKVBZ010000003.1, from coordinate 57,386 downwards.
ACCATGGCGAATGCCTCGGACGAATGGAAAGTTTCCGCATGAGGGGCCCAAAATCGTACATCTCCTGTCGCCGCGCCACCTTCGTGCCACAGTGCGAGCCCCGTGGCAGCCCGTTCAGCGGCCACATACATTTCATGAGCATTGACTCCCTCAACGCTCTGCACTTCATGGACAGCGAACTGATGCCACCAATTGGCGAGCTGTTGGAATTCGACGGCAATACGCTCGCTGACCGTTCGATCATTCGCAGCTGCGGCCTCACTCCAAATTTTGGCATAAAGTGAAAAAATCCGTTCCATCAACTCGATCAAAATATCGACGCGTTCGTCGTGTACACTGTTGTCTGGAGCCGGAAACAAGGAATAGTGTGAGTCAAACCCGAGGATGTTCCAGGGGTCGACCACCGCACCACACTCAATAGCCCGGTGCAAAGTCTGCACAGCAAGGCTCACACGGTCCACGGCAGATGCCAGATCACCCTGTTGGTTCTGCAGATCCGCATCCAATAGATAACAGTCCATCTGGCACAACATCCTAGCCGAGGCAACAGGCAATAGCGCCGTCTGGCGAACGGCAGCATCTGGGTAACCCATCCTCGCAAAAGTCTGAGCCAATTGGGTGTATTGCACTTGCAAAGCTCGGTGACGAGCCAGGCGAGCATTGAGATCCTGGCGAGCTCCACCAAATGGTTGCTTTCGCTCCGCAGCTTCTTGTTCCAATCGCTGCCGGTGATCATGATCCAAAATCTGCAAAGCAAAGTCGTAAAATTGGTCACGGTAAATGGCAATTCGAGGTAGTAGATTTCCAAGTGTCGTTGTCGAATCATGGGCTCCCGGGCCGGAACCACTAATCCCGGACGCCATCAAAATCGTACCAGCCAACACGGTAGCCGCTTCGGTCAACCATTGATCCCTCAGCGCCTGGTCGCCTTCTTCAACGCGCTGCATTAAAGCGTCAAGGGTGATATCACGTAAAACGAAGCGGTGATAATAACCTCTTTGGTCAATCTGATGTGCATCCCACTGGCCAAACAAATAATTGGGACGCTTCGATGCAGGATGATCAAAGTCACAGGATCTCGGATCGATCGCTAGTTCCTGAAGCTGGGAAAATTCAAAGTGAGCTGCACGAAGCAGTTCTCCCTCGGTGCGCTGGAGCAAATCCAAACATCGTTCGATGAGCTTTTGGTACCGTCCCACACTGACAGTCGAACCATGAATGTAAAGAGGAATGGGACGAGACCACTCATGGGCATACGGTTCCAGTTTCCTCGACTCCAATGCGGGAACAGGACGATGGCCGAGATAGTCGTTCAAATAGGTGATGGCACCCTGCACGATGCGTTCCGTCTCGTCCCAGGGTGACCCTTGTTGTAACACTGACTCGATAACACGTCCGACCATCAACGGCCGCCATAAAGATTCTGGTGCATGATGGAACAGCAGGTCTTGATGGTATTGGCGGTACCCAGGCAATATTTCGTCAAAAACCAGTCGAACAACAGATTCTGCTTGAACCGAATCATGGAATGCGGGATCGGTGGTGCGCAAATCTCGCAAGCCTTCTTCCAGCACGAACCGCAGCTGTCGGAGAACCGGAGACGCGTCCTGGGAGTTTTGATCGTTAGCCACACGATCTTGGTCCCGCAATACTTCGCCTGAACTCCACGCCTCGGCAGCCTGCCACGGAGAAAATGAATCCGTGAAATCGGCAGGATAAAGCGCGTTAAGACTTGTTAAGAACTGGGGATCTGAAGAACCTGAAGAGAAATTCAGATAACCAAGCACGCGTATCAGAGCTTCTCGATGATGCTCTAGATTTGCCGCCATTCTTTACGATCCTTTTCCAGTCACCACGTGAGCCCCGAATCCGAACCGGAAACAGGTTTGCGCGAGGTAATCATGCCTGACGAACAACACACCATTGCCCGTCATTCTGTATTTGGCGTCGAGTGTAAACGCCCTTCCAATTACAGTTTGCATGCAATCATGCTACGCAACAAGGTGACTGCCCAGCCCTATTTTCACCACTGAATCGTGAGTCTTCTTTGATTATGATAGAAATCAACCGTAGAAGCTGCTGGTTGATGCGGCGACAAGCCGTGATTTCGCCTGATTACAAAGAGGTAGGCTATGACGTGTGTGAAACGGTGTGTATTGCTGCCATTCTTGTTATTGATCATCAACAACAATGTGGCCACGGCCCAATTGGTTTCGCGTGGTTATTTGCCTCAGGCAAGTCTTCAACGTGTAGGCTTGAAGGCTGTGTGGACCAAGCAAATCGCGTCGACTAGTGCTTACGGGACCATATCAGACGTGTTGCAATTTGTGAGCGCCGACAAGAACTATACCGTTCACGAAATTGAATATGCCGGTAGGTTGATCCTCATTAGCGAAAGGGACGTGGACTCGGATGGTAAGCTCCTGGGAAAAGACCGCGCTGCTAGAGTAGCCAAACAACAAATGATTTCTCTCCAGGAAGCCGGACATGAACCTACCCATTTGACACGAGTGGTTCCCGAAATCACATTCTACCTAACTTCAACGGATGGATTGGTACATGCCTTGGATGCTGAAACTGGCCGTCGGTTGTGGTCGACCAGCGTGGTAAAAAAAGGATTCCCGGTGCTGCGCCCCGCCGCCAACGAAGAAACGCTGGCTGTAATCGGAGGCTCGTCACTCTTGCTCCTGAAACGTGAATCAGGACAGGTGTTTTGGAAGCAACGTTTAACCAGTGTACCTGCGGCTGGACCCGCAATCAGTCGAAAGATGGTGTTCACCATTGCCTCCAATGGATTGGTCGAAGCATTTCGGCTGGAAGATCTCGACAAGGCCCCGTGGGGATTTCAATCGATGGGACGCGGGACAGCTCGACCACGGATCTCAGCAAGTACCGTAAGCTGGTCAACGGACTATGGACACCTTTACGTAGGTGATGCGATGAGGGGCGGTGTCAAATACCGTCTGGAAGCCAATGGCAACATTCACACGACTCCGGCATTCGTTGGTCGACGAGGAATCGTCACGACGACTGAAGCGGGGCTCGTCTACGGCTTGGACCGTTTGACGGGAAACATTCGCTGGCGCACCGCGACCGGTTTTGAATCTCGGACGTCCCCCATAGCCGTAAAGGAAGGTATCTATGTCGTTGGATATCCGAATGGCATCTCGCGACTGGATGCCAAAACGGGTGAAAAACAGTGGCGAGTTGGCGGCATCACTAAATTTGTGGCGGTGGGAAGCCAACGCGTTTTTTGTCTCGACAACCAACAGCGTTTCGTCGCACTCGACCCCGAAACGGGAAAAATTGTTGGAGTGGTACCAGCAAGTGGTATTGAAGTGGCCATGACCAACACGCACACCGATCGGATAGTTCTCGGTACCAAAAAAGGGCTTGTCCAGTTCATTCGTGAGGCACAAACACCTTTGCCAGTTGTCTACGTGCCCTTAGTATCCACCAAGAAGGAAGAAGACAGTGCCGAACTGCGACCTTCTGACCAAGACCGAGACAACGCGTCGGCCGATGAAAACACTGCAACAGACGACACTGCGGAAAAAGACAGCCCCTTTGACTTCGATGAAGACAACTCGGAAGATCCGTTCGGTGACGAAGACAACCAATCCAGCGACGAGGAGGATCCCTTTGGTGGCGCTGGCGACGATAGCGTCGATGCAGAGGATCCTTTCGGTGGCGACGCCGATGACGAAGAAGATCCCTTCGGTTAGGGATCTCTTCGTCCCATCAACAGCCCTCCCATCGATCTACGATGGCGGCATGATCACACCAATCGTCAACAACAAATTGGCATAAACCCTTTGATCTGCCGTGGCAATCGTTAAGCAGACATCCGGCTGCTGAGCCTGCGCATAGAATTCAAATCGTTCGACCGCTTCCAATTCAACCTGGGCACCGGATTGATTCAACAAACGGTCAAACTCGGCCCAAATCGGAGGGGGCTCTTGCAAGGCATACGGTCCTGTTGTGTGATAGGCCATCACCGCAGCCGCTTCGATGGGAACCGCAGTTAGCAACGCACCTAACACGTCCGTGCACGTGACAATTCCGGGCGACAGATTCAGAGACACCAACTTGGCACTAGGGCTAAGCGTCGTCGCTGCGGGATAGTTGCCGTCGGCAATGAGGATCCTCGATGCATGCCCTGCACGTCCTAGAGCCTCGAGAATTTGGGGATGAATCAAATTACCTTTTAGCATCCGCGTGTTTCCTTCTGATACTTCTCACATGGAAAGGTTTTGTATTACCAGCAGCTACACATCCCATCGGCCAGTCGGCATTGGCGGCCGGTGCTCCAGAAAAATCAGATGCTGGCGGCGGCACTGCTTAAACTTTTGAATTCCGTATCAACCTATTTTCGATTGTGTGTTGTTAGCTAACCATGCGCGTTTAACTTCACGGACGGGTCATCAGCCACATTCACCCATACGTGAACATGAGGTGATCCGCGAAAGTGCCAGACAAATGCAGGCCCTTCCAAACGCCAATTGTCCCATACCCGATCATCACCAATATCGTTATCCGTATAAAACATCAAATGGCACTGATCCAGGCCACCTTGAGCATCCAGGCAGGCCACCACTTCGTCTCGATCTGATTGCCGATAGGGTTCAATCAGTTTGTGCAATACACCTTGGACGTGATCACGTTGATCTGGAGAAAGTTCGCTCACCGGAATGCCCGGCTTTTCCTGTTGTCCGCGGAAACCTACTTTACCCTCGTCGGGCGACCGGGCCACTTCGGCCAGCTGGCGTTGGCGACCGTCCAACATTTGATAGACAGAGTTGGCGGCCAGACCCTGTTCCCAAAAAACATTTCCCGGGTGATGCGACTCTTCGTGAAAATCTTCAGCAGCGTGGCCATAAAAAATAGGGCCTCCAAATGCGACATGATCGGCTGAATTGCCGTCACAACGGAGCGTCATGTGTCGGCCCGTCATCACGAACTCGAACTTCGATTCTCCCGGTTCACCAAATATGGCGATGGATTGCGATTCCCCAAATCCACCCGCGTCGTCATCGAGTTGTTTGTCAATCCGTGCATGCCAGTCAGGATGCACGATACCCTCAAAGATCTCACGTATCATGGCACGCTGATCATCGGTGTAAAACCCAGAATTGATTTCTGGATCGGTCACATTCCAGTTATTGCTGACACGCGTCCGCAATAAACCTCGACGGGGATCGATGTAGTCCCATCCAAAACAGACTTCAGCCCGTTGCTGTTCTGTCATCGAATCATAAAGTAGTTTGACAATCGTTTCGGGTAAGGTCTGGGGTGCTGTCTCACCGACAGCCGATCTCGTATCGCTCGGCCAACCTGAGACCGCCATGGCAGCTGCACCAAGCGCTGTCTTCTGCAGGAAATGGCGACGTTTCAGGTCGGGAAAAGATTCACATTCCGGAAAGTGAGGTTGATTGCGCGTCATGGTCGCGTACCTTTTTTGAAAAGGGGTGAAGCGGAAACACGGTGCGACTTCTATTGTACGTGAAATCCGGCAACTAGGAAGTGTTACGAAGGACGTCTGCCAAGGAGAAAATGTCTGGTAGTGGTGTGTGTTTCGGCAAGCTGCCGAGTCTCTGCAATAATCGACATGAACTGTCCCGTTTGATGTCGATCAAACATGCGAACAACCATTAGTGCTGATAATAGGTCCTCCAGAAAGGAGGATATTTGCGGCGTGAACTGGCAGACTGGTATCCGACCACAGCGCCCGCCTACCAACCGTGAGCGTCAGTGACGACAAAACAGGGGGGCTATGATGGGTCGCCACAAAAGGTGTGATCTCCATCTATTGCGACCGTACAGACAAATCTCTTGATAGTAGCATCGCTACGTTCACGAGCTGAGCGTCTGTCTCGTGCCTATGTGAGAATTGTTGTTACCAGACAAACTCAAAGCCGCCTCGTATCGCGTGATAGAGCGCGTCCCCGCGTACTTCCAATGGACGAAAGGTGCCAGAGAGGTTAGCCGGAACAAATCCGTTTTCCTGATTGACATTGCCAGGAATACCCATCGAATTATTAACGACCGTCTGTTGAGCATCTGAAGCATTAATTTCTACACCGTCTCGAGCCAAAACGATGCCCGTGTAGTACAGCAGATCGTACGAAACTTTTAGTGTTACGTTCGGACGGATTTGCCAGCCTACGTACGCACCAGCTTCACTGAGGAACGCAAACTGATCATCTGCCGAATGGTCGGTAAAACGAGACGTCGCACCTTGGTCGATGACATCAATTCCAATTTGACGGTCGGCATAGTTCTGCAGAGCACCTCCCAACAGTTTAATACCCCAATAATAGTTTGGCCGTTGCTGCATGAGATCTGCACCAAGTTGTACGCCGAACATATCATTTTCTGCGTTCATATCGAACCGCCCACTGGCATCATTGCCTCCGGGCGAAAGCACCGTAATTTGGGGCAGTGTGTTGGGGTTACCTCCGTTGGAAACATTTACGAGAAGTGGAGTTGAATCAACGGCTCCGGAAGTCTGCCACAAGATCCTCTCGGTGTGTCGAATCATCCGAAGTCCCCCCAGGAGCGTTAGGATCGCTCCGGAATTCACATCTCGATTCCATTTTCCATTTGGCTGGAGAACGATTCGATCGCGTCGAAGCCGTGAGCGTCTTTTGAAATTTAGCTCGGCGCTGTTGATGTCTGATTCAAACAAATAGGAGTGAGCTAACGCATTGGAAAATCCGACCACAGAAATGGGAAGCTGAAAGAGACCGCTGGTGGGCCCGACCTCTGGGTCTAAGTTCAGAGCATCGAGTCGAAATAGGCTGCCAGTCAAATCAATAACGTTAAAATCCCCGTCGGTTTCACCGGGGCCTTGAGACGCAACAGTCCGATCACGTCCGTCGAAATCAAAAAATCCTAAGAAGGAAAATTCAATGGCATGGTCTCGGTTGTACCTATCTCGGCCGATGATGTTACCGATCGTTATTTTCAGGCCTGGTTCTGCTTTAAATGTTTGGCCGGCAGTCTGTAATGGGTCTTGGTTATCAGCCGATTGCGTCACCAAACTCTGACCATTCCCCATAATTCGTTGGGTAAACGTTTGGTCTCGCGTGAGAATCTTATTGTTCGGCATGGCCCGATACATAAGCACCAGCGACTGTTCCGTATACCAATGGCCGCGCCACAGCCAAGTTCCTGAACTCTGCAAAGTTGGCATTTCGTGATCCCAACTTGTCCCAGACTCGTCCAAAGACAGCGAGTCGCTAAATTCATTACCTAGGTGCACTTCGTCTCCAGACCAATCGTCTGTTACCAATTCTCCAACACTGGCAGATCCACCAGACGAATCACCCTTGGAATCGGTTGGCGAGGAAGCTCCTTCCTCGGGTAAGTTAAGTTTGTGTTCTAGTTCGGGAGGAGGCAGATCCTGTTTCCGACTAGCCAGTCGGTCCGACAATCGACGAATTTGGGAAAATGCCGGCGTCCACGAGATAAAGCACACCGTAATGGCAAACACGAGGACAAAGGCATGGCGTTGAGGGGTGACCGACTGGGACATCCTAAGGGTTCCTCAGATATGACTAACGTATCCTGGCAACAGCCAGAACGGATCTACTGCCTCATCGGAAATTTGCCAGTCCCCACAACAGGAAAAACCGCTAGATTCATACTAATCCATAAAACCAACACAAATTAAGCAAGTTAACAGGCGGTTTCAGCTAGCGTGGGGGGGCTGGTAGTTAACCGTTCCCGGTTTCTACGGCTGTTGGCAAGCGGAAATCTGGTCACTTCGTGTTGCATGCGTCTTGGCAACGATTGCCAATCGCAATGGTTCACGAACACGTCGGCCGTGACGAGCACGATCTAAACCACCCTGTGGGCATGAACGTCAACGACACGACTGCCTGCCTGCCAGAGCTACCAGACAAGTTCGACACCCAGCGAGAAAGCATGGTAGAGCGCGTCGTTTCGTAGTTCGAGCGGTCGAAAGGTATCGGCTACCTGTCCCGGCCCGAATACTGACGAATCTTGTTGGAAACCAACTCCATTGATTTCGATGGCGTCACGTGCGACAGCGATTCCGGTGTAGAACAGTACGTCATATGAAGCCTTCAACGTGATGTTGGGTCTAATATGGTAGCCTACATGAGCTCCGGCTTCCCACATAAAGACTGCCTGGTCATCCGAAGCGTAGTCCGCAACACGATGGTTGTTGGGGTTAACTACAGCAGTTGGGTCATTCGTTTCGATGCTTACGTCCCGGTCAGCAAAGTTGTAAAGGAGGCCAGCAGTCGATTTAACACCCCAATTCCAATGTGCCCTTTGTTCCACGATCCCAGCACCTAGTTGGGGGCCGAACATATCGTTGTGGACACTCGTTTCAAAGCGGCCACTGGACGTACGTGTTAGTTGCTCATCAATCGCTCCCGAACTGGTCCATCGAAAGTGTTCATTGTGGCGTAGCATGCGCATGCCACCCAGCAGCGTCAAGAGACGCCCCGAGTTGATATCGCGGTGCCACGATCCATTCGGCTGCAGCAGTAGTCGGTCGCGTCGTAAACGCGAACGTCTGCGCAGATTTAGCTCGTAGCTGTTAAAGTCAGAAATATAGGAGTAAGAATGGGTACGAGCATTGGAAAAACCAACAATGGAAATTGGCAAGTTGAACACACCACTTGTGGGGCCGACTTCGCCGTCAAGTAGCAGACCGTCTAAGAGAAAAACATTGTTACCAAGGTCCAACACAAACGAATCTGGATCTTCGTTGCCAGGTCCTTGAGCTGCAGTGATCGTGTCACTCGCCCCAAAATCGAACAATCCAAAAAAGGTGAATTCGATAGCGTGGTCTCGATTGTATTGGTCACGACCGATGATGTTGCCGATTGTCAATTTGACACCCGTCTCGGCACGAAATGTCTGACCATCTGATTCAAGCGGATCTTGATTGTCTCGAGGTTGTATCGTGGGACTTTGACCCAGCTGCATGATAATTCGTGTAAACGTTGGATCACGGGTCAGAATCTTACCGTTCGGCGGTGTACGATACATCGCTACCATCGATTGCTCGGTATACCAATGCCCACGCCACAACCAAGTGCCTGTGCTTTGCAAAAGGGGTATGTCGTGTGACAAATCGGCATCGCTACTTTCGGAGATGAACTCATCACCCAATCCGACTTCATTATCGATCCAGTTCGTGTCAGGATCGATTCCCAATTCTTCCTCCATCACTTGCGGGGCATTGTCCGCCAATGATTTCTGGGAATTTGCTTCATCCACAGCCAACTTGGGAGCCAATTCCAGAGGTTCAGTACCTGTATTCTCATTGGTATGATTTCCATTGTCATTGCCGTTGAGTTCTACCAGGTCATCAGGAATTAGACCGTTTGAGGTAGCCGATTCGTCGGCAGAAGCTTTGCCGGACGGTGCATGCAGTGCTGGCAACGATGCTGCCAATAGCACAGCCAAAACAACCGTCACGAGTGTTGAATTGATATGCCGCTCCGAAGTAAACACTGCTCAATTCCTTTCGGACATTACTACGGGAATGGGTAACGCGGGCTCGAAGCGTCCACAACAAAGCCAGCGAATCACTGACTTGTCGCTTCAGCCAGAACTGCGGCCTGGTTTCACAACGAGGTCCTACTGCCTAATCGGTAGAATGTCGTCCGCAGAGTAGAAATAATCGTTAAGATCCTTGGATTCATCAAACTTCTCGCAATTGATAACCCTGTCGCAATTTATCCAATCCGACAATCAGGTTAGAATGCCGGCAACCAGACCCATTGCAACAAAAGCAAGCATGGCCACTGGGTCCAGCACGCTCTGGTCGAGAAATCCTCGGAGACCGGTCCTGCGGACGCATGCAACTTCAAAAGGAGCATTATCTTGACGACACCACTGCAATCATTGATCGCTTGCGGAACCAAACTGTGGCTAGACTCCATCGATCCGGAATTAGTTCAGTCGAACCGAGCCTTGGGAGCGACCGGAGCCACGTCCAACCCAGTGATCGTTTCCGATTTATTGAAGACCGGTCGATTCGACAACCAGATCGAGTCATTGTTACAAGATGGGTTGAGCGATTCGGAGATTGCCTGGCAAATGACAAATCGGCTTGTAAAAAGCGCTCAAGAGGTCTTTTTGCCAATTTGGGAAGCCACGAACGGCAACGATGGATATGTAAGTTTTGAGCTAGATCCGTTGCTTGAAGACCCAAAATCCGGACCGCCCCATGCAGACCGCGTAGCCATGTACATTGAAAGCGGTAAACAATGGGCAGCCGATCAACCCAATCGAATGATCAAAGTGCCAGCAACGCCTGCAGGGTTGGATTCGTTGGAGGAACTGGCGGCCGCAGGTGTAACCTTGAATGTGACGCTCATCTTCTCGCCACGCCAATACCAGGCAGCCCGGGACGCTTGCTGGCGAGGTGCCCAACGACGTGATTCGCTGGAGAAGTTCAAAAGCGTTTACAGCATCTTTGTATCTCGCGTAGACGTCTACACGGAGAAGCACTGTCCTCAAATTTCGGCAGCGATCCAAGGGCAGATAGGCATCGTGAACGCGAAACGTCTCTGGGCAGAAAACTGCCAATTCTGGTCGCAACATCCAACCCCGCTGCAACAAGAGATCATCTTTGCCAGCACCGGCACGAAAAAACCAGAAGATCCTCCGACGAAATATGTGGCAGCCTTTGCTGGAAGTGATATCGAAACGAATCCCCCGGCCACCAATGATGCCGTCCAGGATAGCGGTATCACGTTCCAACGGACCGTCGATAAATTACCGTCAGACGAAGTGCTGGCAGAAATTGACCGCGAAGTCGACGTGGAACATATGGAACAAGTCCTGATGGAAGAGGGCATCCAAAAGTTCGCGGATCCGCAAAAAGCACTCTTGTCGCTAATCGCAGAGAAGCGAAATCAGCTTACAGAGAGTGGTTAAGAGCCGCCCAGGGCCACAGTGATGAATCGTCAACCTTACACGGTTCCTTACCGTCGATGGAGCCCCAAACTAAAGCCGCACGTGGTGCAATGGTCTCGTCGGCTGCGAGATCGCACGTTGCGCCGGTCGCAACAATTGGTCAGCATCGAGTCACTTGGGCTAGACCACCTTACTTCGGCAGTGCAAGACGGTTGTGGTGTCATGATCACAGCGAATCATGCTGCCCATTACGATTGGGCAGCACTCTACGCAGTAGCCGACCGAGTACAACAACCACTTTATTTTCTCACTGCGTGGCAAGTCTTTGCCATGAGCAATCGCTTCCATCGCTGGCTCATGCCACGTATTGGATGCTACAGTATCGATCGTGAATCGACAGATCGGGACGCGTTCCGGGAATCCGTGCGAGTGTTGTGCCACGAGCCACATCCCTTGGTGATCTTTCCTGAGGGTGAAGTCTATCATGTCAATGATCGGCTGACACCGTTTCGATCGGGAGCGGCCGCAATGGCCCGCACCGCAGCTCGACGAAACGTCCGCCCCATCCTCATGGTTCCTTGTGCCATCAAGTTTTGGTATGTCGACGATCCGACGCAAAGTTTGTTGACAATGCTGGACCGTTGTGAAGCGCGTTTCGATGTTGCATCACCCACCAGCTTGCCCTTAATCGACCGTGTGTATCGGCTTGGTGAGGTGCTTTTGTCTATGAAAGAGGAATACTATCTGGGACACCAGCGATCCGGAAGCATCAGGAATCGGATGGCACGGTTGAGCGAAGCGATTTTGTCTCGCCTGGAACGGCACTATGCTCATGTCACGACAACTAGCTCCCGACCTGGCGATATCCTGGATCAAGTGCAACGTTTGCGCCACTACATCATTGAACGGCAGCGTTTTGAGATCGATGTTCGTCGTCGGCAGTCCATGGATCGGGATTTAGACGATCTTTTTTTTGTCGTGCAGCTGTACAGCTATCCGAATCACTATCTTCGTCAACGGCCCACTATCGAGCGGGTTGCGGAAACGATCGATAAACTAGAAGAAGACATCTTCGAAACAGAGGTTCCCACGGTTCATGGTCGTCGCCGTGTGATCGTTTCGTTTGGCGAACCAATTCGCGTTCCCTCCAACGAAAACACTTCGGCTGATTGTGTTCGACTGACCCAGGAATGTGCCGACCGCGTCCAAGCGATGCTCGATGAGTTAAACGCTAACACGACTCCAGCATTCGTTCACTGACCCCACTCCCTACATCGCATTCGCTCATGGATGCTTTTCTTCGCGGATGGCTTTCTCCTACATAAAACTGGCCACACGAAGCTATGTCCCTAACCGTTCGGAGCTTGCAGTTGTAGGTCACTTTGGTAGGATGGGACCTCCCGTAACAAACGATACTTTGTTTCGGTCAGCCAACCTACAGGCTGGTTTCACTACATCGGACACCGGACCAAGGACGCCAGCGTCATGTCTATCGATTCCTATTCGTTTTGCCCTTGCGGAAGTGGCAAAAAAATCAAATTTTGTTGTTGTTCCGATTTAGCAACCGAACTGGGAAAAATAGTTCGGATGTTCGAAGGTGATCAGCGACAGGCGTGTCTGACTGAGGTCGATAAACTGATCGCTGCCGGGAAAGACCGTGCGGCGTTCTTGTCGGTGAAATCTCGTTTGGAAATTGAGCTTGGCGAAAACGAAAAAGCTCGAAAAACGGCAGAACGATTCGCCGAGAAGTATCCCGACAATCCATTGGCCTTCTGCCAAATCGCACTGCTGCAAGCTATGGAGGACGCGGAAAATGACGGTGTGGCTGCTCTTCAGCAGTCTCTCCAGATTTGCAATGGCAAAGTACCATCGGATCTGCTGGGTACTTTGGAAGCAGTGGTAACCCGACTGTTGGTCGAAGATAAACCAATTGCCGCTCGAGCTCATCTCATGTTGCTAATGGCATTCGCCAAAGATGAGGACCAGCCGATGGTTTCGGCCATGTTGAACGATTTGTTATCAAGTCCGCAGGTGCCCGTCTTTTTGCGTGCATCGTTTCCTTTGCCAGAACGTCCTGAAAGTGCTCCGTGGCTGGACCAGGCAGAGAAGATCTTAGGAAGTACACCCATCGGTATATGGGCTGCCTCAGCCGACGAATTGGAAGGCCTGATCAATCGTTTCCCTAAAGAACCTTGGTTGTGGGCGCAATTGGCTAGTCTGAGAAGTTGGTTGGGACAAAATGCAGAAGCCTCTAAAGCTTTTCGGCAATTGGCCAGTCTCAAGCACGTTTCCCTGGATATGGCTGTGGAAGCAGAAGTCGTTGCCCAGCTTCTGGATGACTCCCAATCCGACACAGTCAGCATCTTAAACGTTCGCTGCGAAATTCCCGATGTCGAGGCGTTGATGGAATTTCTATTGAGTGATAAATGCGCAGTGCAGTTGAACATCGATCAATCAGGTAGCGAAGATGAGCCGCCTCCCAAAGCGGCATTTGATCTATTGGACAAACCGATGGTCAAATCAGTCGTTGATTTAAAGCTGGACGATGTGCCTAGCGTTTTGGGAGGTATCCTCGTTTATGGAAAACAGACCGATCGTGAAGCGCGAGCAGAGTTATCCTATTACTCCTCAGGGGACTCTGAGGAAGGCGAATCATGGATCAAACAGTACTTCGAAGATCGGTTAGGAGCAGAACAATCAAAAGAGACTAAAGAGGTTTCGGTCGAATCATCGGTATTTTTGCGTTCCGCCAGACCCCGTTTTCCCATGGATGGACCAGCCGACGACATCGAAAATCTGCGCAAACGATACTTTACCCAAAAAACTCTCGAAGTTTGGCCACAGACACCTTTTCGTGTGTTAGAGGGGAATACCCCGGCCGAAGCAACCAAAAACCCAGCCTTGCGTCGTTCGCTTCTGGCGACACTCATGCGTCTGGAGTTCTCACGCGAAGTACATGTGCATGGTGTGAATCTGGATGGATTACGCGCCAAACTGGGACTGCCGCGACCTGAGCCGATCGATCCCTGGAAAAACGATCTCAATACGCTCCCCGCATGGAAGTTACAGCATTTGGATACTGTCAAACTGTCCGATGAACAATTAGAGCAAGCATTACGAAGGTCAAGCTTGTATGTCGAAGCAAGGTCGCTACAGCTACTAGCGAAAGAGTCACTTGCACGAGAAAGCATGCGACCGAATTTTCCAGAACCGATCCTATATGGCCTGTTAGCTCGCAGTGCATCCTTTTCGGGAGAAGCTCTGGAATACATTGACCTCGCTAAAAAAGCAGCTGTCGAGCTAGGCGATTCGCCGGCGGTATTCATGATTGCCGAACTCCAGCATCTAATGCAGCGGCACGAAGTGAACAAATTCATGGAAGTCCTTAACGAACTCCGACTACGGTATCTGGATCAGCCGGGAATTGCTGAACAACTTCAACAGACTCTGTCACGACTGGGAGTTCAGTTTGGACCGCCTGACCAACCGGCTGGAAGCGACCAGCCAGTACCCGAAACGGTTCCGCCAGAATCGGAGTCGACCGGTATTTGGACTCCTGATTCCGATAAATCTACTTCGGAAGGTGACGAACCGGGGCTCTGGCTACCCGGTAATGACTAGCTGAGCGACAGCCAGTTCTCGTCTCACGAGGCGGCATATGACTTTTTCCGAAGCGGATCGGTTGCACATGCAGCGTGCCCTGGAGTTGTCCAAACAGGGCGAGGGGCATGTCGAACCTAACCCCATGGTCGGCTGTGTCATCGCGGAGAACGAACACGTTTTGGCCGAAGGTTGGCACCAGCATTTCGGTGGCCCGCATGCTGAAGTGGAAGCCCTACGGCGGGCAACAGATGACGTATCCGGTAAAACCATGTACGTTACCCTGGAGCCATGTTGCCACCAGGGCAAAACACCTCCTTGTTGCGACCAGATCCTAGCAGCCGGCATTCAACGTGTTGTCATTGCCAGGTACGACCCCTTTCCCCAAGTGGCAGGTCAAGGAATCGACCAGTTAAAATCTGCTGGTTTACAGGTCGAAGTGGGATTATTGGCGGAGGAAGCTGCTGACGTATTAGCTCCGTTCGAAAAACTTATTTCCATCGGTCACCCATGGGTGATTGCTAAGTGGGCGATGACCTTGGACGGACGCATTGCCAGCCGAACGGGAACTAGCCAGTGGATCTCCGGAGAAGCATCACGCGCTATGGTTCATGCTTTACGAGGTCGTTGTGATGCCATCCTAGTGGGACGAGGTACGGTCGAGCACGATGATCCGTTGCTGACGGCGCGACCTCCAGGAACTCGGACCGCGCTCCGCATCGTCATGGATTCTCTAGCATCTCTAGACCTTGACTCCCAACTGGTACGGACTGCGGAATCAGTTCCCGTGTGCGTTGCAGTGGGGCCTCACGCACCTCAGGACAACTGCGTTCGTTTGCAGGATGCCGGTTGCGAAGTCCTGCGCCTGGCTGGGGAAAGTCATGAGGCTCGTCTGTCGCAGTTGATGGAAGAATTAGGCCAACGTCGGATCACCAATCTGATGGTCGAAGGAGGTGGGCATTTGATAGGCTCGTTGTTTGACCAGGATTTCATCGACGAAGTCCATGTTTTCGTAGCCCCCAAATTGGTGGGTGGTGCTGAGGCTCCAGGGCCATTGCAAGGAAGGGGCCTGGAATCCATCGAACTGGCTCGGCGTTTCACCAGAATGAACGTCGAGCGTTGCGATGACGATATCTACGTGCACGGACGGCTTACGCGGGAACACATGACGTGACCGTTGGACCTGTAATTCCGTGCCGATCTGTCATACAATGTCAGGCTTTGCTCAGTCACCACGTAGAGATGATCTGAATACTTATGGCTTCCTCGGATATCGTCGTCAAAGGTGCCCGCGAACACAATCTACGCGATGTTGACTTGGTGCTCCCCAGGAACCAACTTGTTTGCATGACAGGTGTCAGTGGTTCCGGTAAGAGTAGCTTGGCGTTCGACACGCTATATGCCGAAGGGCAACGTCGCTATGTCGAAAGTCTATCCAGTTTTGCGAGGCAATTCCTGGGACAAATGCCCAAACCTGATGTTGACTTCATCGGTGGGTTGAGTCCTTCCATTTCTATCTCTCAAAAAACTGCCGGCAACAATCCTCGATCGACTGTCGGCACGATTACAGAAATCTACGACTATCTACGGGTCCTTTTCTCGCGAGTCGGCACGGGCTTCTGTCCTACGTGTGGAAAAGCCATCACCGCACAAACTCGTGACGAGATCATCGAACGCGTCCTACAATTGCCTCGTCAAACTCGATTGCTCATTCTGGCGCCTCTGATCCGTGGGCAAAAGGGTGAGTACCGTGATTTGTTCGTTGACCTGCTCAAGCAAGGTTTTGTCCGCGCGCGAGTCGACGGCAATGTGGTGTCTTTGAACGAAGACCTGCAGCTTGATCGGCGCATGCGTCATGACATTGAAGTCATTATTGACAGGCTGGAGCTCAAAAAAAATGTGCGACCACGAGTGGCAGAATCAGTCGAACTGGCCTTGAAACTGGGCCAAGGCAGCTTGGTCGTAGCCGTGGAATCTGCCGCCACCGAAGACATCTCCGACGATGCACCGAAAATATCGCCAGCTTCGCCAAACGAAGACCCAACCTCAGGGAAAGCCCCGCGCGGACGTGGGAAGCGGACGGCCTACGGGCAGCCAGGCGACATGGTTCTATCAGCCGACTACGCCTGTGCATCTTGCGGAATCAGCTTTGACCCGCCAACTCCGCAGATGTTCAGTTTCAATAGCCCCCAAGGGATGTGTTATGAGTGTGACGGGCTAGGACGAATGTTTACGTTCGATCCTGATTTGCTGGTCCCCAATGGTGATTTGAATTTTAAACAGGGTTGTATCGAAACCGTGGGGAAATGGTCCGACCTGGGCCGATGGAAGCGGCATATCTTCCAAGGTGTGGCCGATACCGTTGAACGTTTGCAGAGTCTTCCAGAAGGAACCATGTTGGAGACGCCGTGGAACGAACTGGATCGTTCACTGCGTGAAAAATGGTTATGGGGAACCGAAGACACCCACATCACGTTCACCTGGCGTGGAGGTGAACGTCCGCAGAAATATGGTGGAACCTGGGAGGGCATCATTCCTGAATTGCTCTCTAAGTACCGTAACGCCAAAAGTAACACTCACCTGCGGAAGATGGAAAACTATATGAGCACCATCATCTGCCCGGACTGTGATGGTGAAAGGTTAAACCCACAAGCTCGTTCCGTCAAAGTTCGTTCGCTGCATCCGAAATTCGTCGATGCCGATTGGAAAACCTTGCCAGAGGTCTGCTCATTGGCCATTGCCGATGCCGCTTGGTTCTTCGAAGAACTTGACCTGGATGACACCCGTACTATCATTGCAGCCGAAGCGCTGAAAGAGATCCGAGGCCGACTGGGATTCCTCATGAACGTCGGCCTGGATTACCTCACACTCTCCCGAACCGCACCTACATTGTCTGGTGGCGAAACGCAACGGATTCGCCTGGCCGGACAAGTCGGCTGTGGTTTAGTTGGCGTCTTATACATTCTGGATGAACCGTCCATTGGATTACATCCACGCGACAACCACAGGCTCCTGGGGACGTTGGCGCAACTGCGAGACATGGGCAACACGGTACTCGTCGTAGAACACGATGAAGACACCATGTGGGCGTCGGACCATATGATTGATTTTGGGCCTGGCGCCGGAGTTCGAGGTGGGTACGTGGTGGCCGAGGGACCGGTGACCAAAGTGGTAAAGTCCAAACAGAGTGTAACGGGAAAATATTTGTCCGGCCGGCTGGCGATTGATGTACCACAAAAGCGACGTCAGCCCGGAGAAAAGTGGCTCAAAATCCTGGGGGCCAAGCATAATAATCTGAAAGATGTCGACGCGGCCATTCCACTCGGCCTGCTGGTGTGCATTACCGGTGTCTCTGGATCTGGGAAGAGCTCTCTCATCAACGACATTTTGGGAGAAGCACTGCGCCGAGACTTAAATGGAGGTAAAGGTGAGCCAGGGGCGCACCGTGCGATCGAAGGGTTAGAACATCTCGATAAGCTGATCGCCATTGATCAGTCACCCATTGGCCGAACTCCACGGTCAAACCCAGGTACGTATATCAAGGTGTTTGACGAGATTCGCAATCTGTTTTCTCAGCTTCCCGAATCCAAACGGCGAGGCTACAAGCCGGGACGGTTCAGCTTCAACGTCAAGGCAGGGCGCTGTGAGGCATGCGAAGGTAATGGATCCACACGGTTAGAAATGGACTTCCTGGCCGATGTGTGGGTGGAGTGTCCGGTATGCGAGGGACATCGCTTCGACCGAGAAACGCTGCAAGTGCAGTTCAAGGGCAAATCGATCGCCGACGTTTTGGAAATGGACATTCAACAACTGCTCGAACTTTTCGAAAACGTCCCCAAGATCCAACAGAAGCTGCAGACCTTACAAGACGTTGGTTTGGACTACCTGAAACTGGGGCAACCTTCTCCGACCTTATCTGGTGGGGAAGCGCAAAGAATCAAATTGGCTCGTGAACTTGTCAAACGCAGCACCGGAAAGACGCTCTACATGTTGGACGAACCCACGACTGGGCTGCACTTCGCGGATATCAAACTGCTGCTTGATGTCCTGCACGGCTTCGTGGCAGCCGGCAACACGGTCGTCATCGTCGAACATAACCTGGACGTCATCAAAACGGCCGATTGGCTCATCGATCTGGGACCTGAAGGAGGTGCCGGAGGCGGTCAAATCATCTCAAATGGGTCTCCAGAGGATCTGATTACCAAAGCACCCACCCAGGATCGATCTCAGCAGAACGAGACCGTTTCTCATACGGCCATAGCATTAGCAGAAGTGCTCCGACGTCAAACGAGTGACATGGAGTCCCGTTCCGCCCTTGCCCTGGTGAGACAAAACGGTGCTGGAAGTTCCAACGGATCTTCGGCCAAAGCGAACCATGTCAAACAACAGATCACTGTCCGGGGCGCGCAGCAGCACAATCTCAAGCACGTCGATGTGAATATCGAACGTGATCGTATGACAACCTTTTGTGGTCCCAGTGGCTCTGGCAAGACATCTTTGGCAATGGACACCATTTACGCCGAAGGCCAACGACGATACGTGGAGAGCCTGAGCGCTTACGCACGACAATTTGTGTCCCAAATGCAAAAACCCAGGTTGGAACACATCGACGGGTTGTCTCCCGCGATCGCCATCGAACAACGAAATCTGGGCCATACTCCACGCTCTACCGTAGGAACCGTTACAGAAATCTACGACTATTTGCGTATTTTGATGTCCCGACTCGGTACGCCCTTTTGCCCTGAATGTGAAACTCCGATAGGCACGCAAACGACTGATGAAGTTGTAGACAAAGTACTGTCTGAACCAGAAGGCACCAAACTTTTCTTAATGGCTCCTGTCGACGTCGATACTGGACAGGACTATGACAGTTTATGGAATGAATTGCGGACAGCCGGTTATGTTCGCGTTCGCATCGACCGCAAAACGTATTCTCTTGACAATCCGCCTCCCATTGATCGCCGTCGTCGTCATGAAGTCGACGTCTTAGTCGATCGCATCATTGTCCGACTGGAGGCGCGTGGTCGCATCGCCGAAAGCATCGAAGTCGCATTATCTTTGGGACGCGGCGTGATGCGTGTGGCGTGGGTCGACGATGATATCGAGGAAGACCGCTGGAAAGTCGTATCGCATAGCCAGCACCTAGCGTGCGAGGGTTGTGGGCGAAGCTATGAACGATTGTCGCCACACAACTTTTCCTTCAATAGCCAGCTTGGTTGGTGTCCCAATTGTGAAGGACTGGGTACCCAGGTCGGTGCCAATCCGGCTGCCTTGCTAAATGACCCCAGTCTGAGTCTGCGGGAAGGAGTCTTACGCGTTTGGCCGTCGCTGGATAAACAAGTGTCGCATTGGATGCTCGAAGCCGTCGCACGCCAAACAGGAATCGATTTGGATACACCATTTCAGCGTTTGTCGGCTCGCCAGCGACGGTTGATCATGCACGGGACTGATGACGAATGGTATTCGGTGTTTCCCAAGGTGAAACAGGGTAACACCAAGAAACAACGCAGCTCAGCCAAACAGAAGACAACACCGTCGACATCGCAGCGGCCTTCGTTCCGTTTTCAGTTCAAAGGTCTCTATCCGGCCCTCGATGAAGCAGCACGTGTTTCGCCCAGCCTGAGGACTCGCTTGAATCATCTTGTGGACGAAGTGGACTGTACCACCTGTGACGGAAGTCGACTCCGAGACGATGCAGCGGCCATGCAGTTCCGTGAACTGACAATCGGCCAGTACTGCCATTTGCCACTGGGCGAGCTACAAAAGGCGATTCGTGGCTGGAAATTGTCGGCGCGCGAACGAAAAATTGCGGGTGAAATCGTACGAGAAGTAAAAAACCGCTTGGAATTCCTGTGTGATGTTGGATTGAATTACATCACTTTGGGTCGCCCAGCAGCTTCGCTCTCGGGAGGTGAATTCCAGCGTATTCGATTAGCGAGCCAACTTGGCAGCGGGTTGTGCGGAGTCCTGTACGTTCTGGATGAACCAACCATTGGCCTACACCCACGTGACAATCACCGTTTATTATCCGCCCTGCACAAATTGCGAGACCTGGGCAACACGCTCGTGGTGGTAGAACATGATCGAGAAGTGTTACGTGAGTCAGATGCCGTGTGTGATTTCGGTCCCGGCGCCGGAGTTCATGGAGGTCACATCGTCGCACAAGGTACTCCCGAGCAACTTGGCAAGCGGCGAGCATCTGTGACCGGGCCGTACTTGTCCGGCAAGAAAGCAATTCCTGTTCCCACAAACCGTAGGATGCCCAGTCAGACTCAATCGCAAAACGGCGCCAAGCGGAAAACCAAGCGTGCCAAAACGAAAATGTCGAGTTCGACATTTTCCAGAAATACACGTTCCACTTCCTCGACCAACATTCTAGAACCAGATTGGCTGGAAATCGTCGGTGCACGTCAGAATAATCTTCGCAACGTCCATGTCCGTATCCCCTTGGGTACGTTGACTGCAGTCACGGGCGTTAGCGGCAGCGGAAAGAGTTCTCTCATTGATGACGTAATCTATAACTCACTTGCGCGCAAGCTGCACCGCGCCAATACAAACCCCGGTCTTCATGACGAGATCCGCGGAAGTGAACACATCAATAAAGTCATCCAAGTAGACCAGCAGGCATTGGGAAATTCACCTAGTTCTAATCCGGCAACCTACACTGGAGTGTTCGATTCGATTCGACAACTTTTCTCACAACTTCCGGAATCGAAGCTGCGAGGTTATACAGCTCGTAGATTCAGCTTCAACGTGGCCGGGGGTCGTTGCGACCTGTGCGATGGCAATGGCCAAATTTGCATCGAAATGCATTTCCTTCCTGACGTGTGGGTCGAATGCGATACCTGTCACGGACGGCGCTATAATCATGAGACGTTGGCGGTACGCTACCGAGGCCAAAGTATTTTCGACGTGCTCAATATGCCTTGTGGGGAAGCGCTCAAGCTGTTTGAGAACATTCCGAAGATTCGTCGAGTTTTACAGACGTTATGCGACGTGGGCCTGGACTATCTAAGTCTAGGTCAAGCCGCACCGACGTTGTCTGGTGGCGAAGCTCAACGCGTCAAATTGTCGGCTGAACTTTCACGTCCGGACACCGGACGTACACTCTACTTGTTAGACGAGCCTACCACGGGCTTGCACTTTGACGACTTACAAAAACTCCTCGAAGTCATGCATCGTCTGGTCGATTTGGGGAATACCGTGATTGTCGTTGAGCATAACCTGGACGTGATCAAGTCAGCTGACTGGATTATCGACATGGGTCCTGAAGCAGGAGAATATGGGGGACACGTCGTCGCCACAGGCACGCCCGAAGACCTGGTAGCTCATGCGGCACGGGTCTCCCCTCGAACCATCCGTCGTAAAACCTCAGCGAAATCATCGAAAAGGTCGGTAGCTTTCCCATCACTTACTGGAGTCGTGTTGGCCGATGTGCTGCAAGCGGGCCCACACGAGGAACGAAAGTCATATGATGCTGCCCAAACGACTGCGGAACGTAAAGGCGACATGGAGATTACCGAAGTTGGTGACGAACAAAAGATGCCTTGGGAAATTGACGGACGACGTTGGCACACCCAGAATCGTGTAGGACGAGACGGGCAGACCTGTCGCTGGGAAGGACGCATCCTCGATCAGGTCGTGGAGCGCATCCATGAGCTAGGAGAATTCAGTGCCACGGATTGGAATTCACGAGGAGTCGTCGAGATTTCTGCCCCAAAAAAAACCGACGGCTGGTTCTTTCATGCACTGACTGGTGAATCGTGGCTGTTGAAGCTTAAGTTTCGGGTTCCGAAGAAAACATTCCGACGCGATGAATTACAGGCCGATTTGAAGCTTAAGTCACTCAATGAACTGGAGGACTTGCCGGTATACGGTAACGAGCCGCGTGTGCAATGTAAGAATCTACGTGGACCTTGGCAAGAAGTTCAAGTCCGAGCGCACTCCTGGGAGGAAATGGATACTCCCTCCTTCTGGACTTTTCTCGAAAAGTCAGTCGAGGGTTTCAGACGCTGGACAGAACGCGCGGCTGAAAAACCCGAAGATGTGATGCCGTGGAAAAAGCTGGGCCAACGTTGGCATTGGTCTCGCAAGGGATTTCCTCCAGGCAAGCGTGTTCAATGGGATCTGGATGTGCTGGAACAACTTTGCGAGATGCTGCACGAAATCGCACCGGAGGGCCAGTTCCTGTGGGGTAACCAACAAGTCGTTCATTTGCTGGTCAAAGGCCAAAGGGATCCCTGGGCGAGTGTTTTTACAAAACGCTTGGCATCCGTGGATCTCGCTTTGAATGGTCCTAAGGGCCAGCATGCTTTAGGAAAGATCGCTGAGCTGGGGCGTTCGCCCAAGCTTGACACGTCACCGTCAGACCGCGATGTCGTCAAGCTTCAATTCAAAACAGTGGAAGACCTGCACCACCAGACTTTGTCTCAATTCCTGGCCGAACATCTATCCGGCATCCAGGCGTGAAGTGTACTACTGAGCAACCGATTGGCCTGGCGTTTTGCTTCTACCCACAATCGGTAATGGCACATCGTGCGTGGACTGGCAAGAAGGCCAGGGCACCCACGCTAGAGTACCCTGGTCCTACTTGCAACAGCATTACCACCTTCACTCACTAGCGGCGCACAGGCTGCTTTCGCCACATCAGGCCCGATAAGAGAATACCCACTCCAACAATCATCATCGATGATGGCTCCGGGACCAAGGCGGCAAATGCTTCCACTCCCTCCTCGAATTCGGTGTCCCCTAGGCCGAAGTTATAAACAATGAAAAAATCGTCGGAGTTTGCAATTCCAGCTGCACTCGTCGACAAATTCAGTTTGACTGCATAAGCACCCGTCCCAGGATTTCCCGTATTTGGCTCCAAAAACCAATCCAAATCGGCATGGAAATCTCCCGTACCGTCGGCGGCTCCAACGCGGTTTGCGGCCGGTGAGAAACTACCTGGTTGCGACCCGCTTGTCCCGGAAACCACGGTGTCCGGAACTGTGGGTGGTAGGTTTCCAATCCGGATCTGGGTTCCCGCCGTTGGTGCGGCAATCGAGGAACCATTCCAGAAAAGCAAACTGTCCAGCACGTTGTACACGATCTGGTCACCACTTCCGATTCCCATTCCTTCTGAAGTTTCAGATGCAAATCCTGGTTCGGTGGTAAATTGCAAGTCAGTTCCACTCGTAGGGAATTCGCCTTCAAAAATCCGTCCTTCCGGACCAAACTCAATGTCAATCATGCCGTTCTGATAGGCAAACTCAATGTCGGAGTGGCCGTGGTCGGAGTGGCCGTGCTGTCCGTAAATGTCACCAACAAAAAA
Source organism: Pirellulaceae bacterium (assembly GCA_022448645.1). The sequence continues at coordinate 33,568 of JAKVBZ010000003.1, read as the reverse complement.
TATTAAACAAAATATTGAATAGACAATATATCTTTTCATTACAAGGTTCCTTGTTCTCTATATTTATTTCGTTGAAAAGGGATTGAAACGAGCGGCTCGCTCCAATTGCGTTCTATAAACAATTCAGGTTTTACTCTCCTATGGAATCTCCTAATTTTGGTTCTAATTTTTCTTGGAAATCGTTTATATCATCCGACCGTTACTTAAATTCTTTACACCACCGCAGTCGCCTCACACGCGATGTGCGACATGCTGCTTCCCTCAAAAACATATCACCCTACCATCATGTTGCCACACCCGAATAACGCATCCGCGGCGTCAAGACCGAACGAATCCTGGTACACCACACGACAAGCAAGACAAACAACATGATTCTTAACGCTGACGGCTCTGGCACAAACTGAGTCCTATATCCGCCCGGCGAAAAGTTCTGAGCGAGCGAGTTAAAGTCCGTAATGTCGACATCAGCGTCGGTGTCGAAATCTGCTGTTACCCAGTCGTTGGTGACAAAGTTTTGCCCACCGGGGTCGAAGTGTTGAGCCAGGCGGTTAAAGTCCGTAATGTCAACATCCTGATCGGCGTCGGTGTCCCCTTCCCTCGCTTGAAACACATCTACCGTAACATCGTGACTACCGACACTGACTCCGTCGAAAAAGATACCGTGTCCGAGATGACCGCCTCCGGCACCGTCACGCAGTGACGGTGTGGTGGAAAATGCACCGCTCACACCGCTGGTGGAAGTTAGGATCGTCAGTGTGTGATTCTTGAGGGTTGCTAGTGGTGACAACCCTTTAACAATAAGGTTGCCGCCGAGAGTAGCGTGGCCGATCACTTCAAGAGAATCATGACTGAGATCGGCGCCTTCGACTTCCACCTGATAGGATCCGGCAGACTGTGTGAAATCACCATCTACGGTAAGTGTTCCCGTACTCGCCCCAGGTGCGACCATACCACCTGAATTCGTCACAGCCCCTATGATCGTTCCCGTGCCGCCCGTCGTACCGCCACTGAGCGACACTGAGCTTGTAAGTGTCGCAGCCGACTCCAGCCAAAGCATTCCCTCACGAATACTCGTCGTTGACGCTGCCTGGTCGTCCGGAACAGAAACGACGGCCCCATTGGATTCGATCAGTGCTGTGTCGCCAGCAACCGGTGGTCCGTCTGCAGGCGTCCAGTTCGTGGCGTCACCCCAGTTCCCGGTAACGTGCGAGTTCCAAGTAAAGGTCGTCGCAGTGAGCAACTCTGCGAAATTACTCATAGCTGCATCGTAGGAAGCAGCATCCAATCCGAAATTGAACACCATCAATATTGGATCCGAATTTTCGATACCGGGCGCGTCGGTCGAGAGAGTGAATTTGACTCCATAGGCGCCAAAGTCTGGTGGCGGTGAAAACGGAGCGTTGTTAGGTTCCAAGAACCATTGCAAGTCTACGTGAAAATTACCGCTCGCACCTGCAGCACCTATGCGATTTAAGGGTGGGGAGAAGCTTCCAAGTTGTTCGCCGCTTGTTTGTGTAACGACGGTATAAGGTGTATTCGGTGGATTATTCTTGACGCGAATCTGGGTGCCAGTCGGCGGCACTACAAAATCAATCCCGTCCCAGAAAAGCAAATTTTCCAAGACGTTGTATACGATTTGGTCTCCGCTCCCGATGCCCAAACCAACGTCGGTCTCGGACGCAAATCCAGGCAGCGTCGTAAATTGTCGTTCGATGCCTGATATGGGAAAGTCGCTGGGAAATACCAAGCCACGAGGATCTTGCTGTTGGACCTCAATCTTTTGGTTGACATAAGAGATTTGCAAATCGTTGTGTTGAGCAGTCGTCGGTTGGGGAAAGCTGACCCATAGAGCAATTGTCAACAACATCAATAACGCGTTTCTAACATGAGATCTTTTCGTCATCATCTATTCAGCCTCCTCAACTAAATCGTCTCCGTTCCGAGTTCCCATGGCCCACCAAATTTGCAGGTCGATGGAATCTTGGATAAAACGGACATGTCCATCAGCCATAACTAGGTTGACACCACCCGGATGATGGCTGCTGGGTGTGATCATGACATCGCCACTGTCATCGAAGTGGTTGAAGTGGCAATTGTTCGTGTTTGGTGGTTTTAAGTGCATGTAGGTTGGACCCGTCCTGGTCCAGCCTGATATCCATGCCCGGCCAAGGTAGGCCGACATGGCAACGTCTGCGTGAGTGAGCGATGAGTCACATCGCTGTGCGATCATGGCCAACGTGCGCGGAACTGAGGTGATGTGATAAGATTTTGTCGTATCCTCTGAGTTCAAGATTTGGCTCTGTGTCACGCCGGTTTGAATCAGCCGCTCGGCGACCGCAGCAGTATTTGACAAACCATCCCGTACGTCGCGAATTCGGATGCCGGCTCTGGGATGCCAAACGATATGCTTCTTCGGGTTCTCGATGCTGATGAGACCGTTGAACTTACCGGGCGTCGCTCGTTCACCGTCGTAGCCAGTTGCCAATGAGGGCCATCCAGCGTTCGCCGCGTAATTATCGGAACCAGGATTGGCCGTCCCCATCACTTCCTCGTTATTTCCGGTGTCGACGTCAGACGAACAAAGGAACGTCGAGACACGAGTGGCCGCTGCAATGGCGTTGGGGTGGGTATTGCTGATCGGAGCTCCACTTGAGCAACCGTCTGACATGTTGACACTAAAATCAATGGCGTCGTGAAGCGATTGTTGTTCCAGAAATGGCAGAATACGAACGTGCCAACTGTAAAAGCCCGCCTCGCAGCCTCCCGACCCATCAGATGAACCACTTGCGGTCTGTGTGACGGCAAAATGGCCAGCTGAATCATGGTGATTAAGCACTGCCAAGCCTATCTGTTTCAGGTTGTTAGCACATAGCGTTCGTCGTGCAGCTTCCCGAGCCGCTTGAACGGCAGGGAGCAACAACGCAATGAGCAAACTGATAATCGCGATCACCACCAACAATTCAACAAGCGTAAAACCCGGTCTCCTTGCGGAAGAACCACGCTGGAAAGAAAAAAGTTGAGGACATAACCGCCTGGAATCCAAAACGGGATTCATGGACCTAAACACCTGTGTAAATGCTTCTTCGTTAAATCGATTGCCTTGAGGACGTATAAACTCCGCTGCGCCGGCACCCTGCGGCGGTGGTCGGACCGCGCGAAAGGTATCATGCCGAACGCAGACAGAGCTTGACTATATGTGCCGTAATAAAGCGATGAATCACAGTAAATCCGCGCCAGGGCAGGAAATCATTTCAAGCTTACCCAACCCCTATCTGGAGCGAGTATTTAAGGAAACGACACCAGCATTGCGCTGTACGTAGAATCTCGAACGACCGAGAATCCACACAGAGATCGCGTCGATGGACGCTATCCCGTAATGCAGGCCTTACGCAGTAGAGGGCGGCGCACGTGCCGCATAGACGGCGACAAACCGCATGGGGGGATTCGGACTATTGCTTTCGGTCCGGATAGCGGTGTGCAGAACCGCACTAAGAATTATTTCCGGATAGGTCGAATCCTGAGATTGAGCAAAGAAATTGCAGATCGCACAATCATGTTGCGATGCAATACTATCGTCGCGCGGAGAAAAGGGTTGTTCCGAGGAATGGTGGTGTCCGCAGCCTGTGTGGTGATGGTCTGTGTGGTGATGGTCTGTGTGCGAATGCGTAGCAGCTTGCCGGACGTGCTGGTGACCGCATCCGGGTAGTAAATGCATCCCGGGACCGGCCACAGATATCGCCAGAAATACCAGCGTGAGACCAGAACAGAGTCCGCGATGTTTCGCTATGTACAACATTGTTTTAACAAACACCAACCGATGACAATGCGATCCGACCGCTATGGATTATACTAGCCGTATATTTCCATGTCAAGAATCCAAGCACACGTCAGGAGTATCTCTTCCTTTCTGGACCCGCAAATGTGAATTTGTGTCGCAATGTATCCTTCCATACGGAATGGCACGTCTCTTTGTTCTACTCGTCGATGATTAAGATTTCATTAAGAATACAGCTCGTAGAAACCCCCAATACGCATTGCCCTTGCGACTTTTCGATTGGGCTTTCGCCGAACAGTTACGGGACTCGAATGCATTAACGATTGCTAGAACCCGGTAACAATCGCGACTCTTCAATAGCTCCAAATGCAGAGAACGCAGGTGGGAACTTCCACGACTTCGTAAGTTCCAATGATGCAGGTTTCCGACCGAGATCTATCAGAAAATGTCGTTGGTTCAGCTCCCAACGTCTCGATCTAAACAAAGATTCGTAGGAAGCGAATATCTGGTAGACATTTTTCAGGCCGATGTTCACACGGCCAAGAAGAGCAATGAATGACGAGTCCCCCCTGAGTGCAGCTAAAGACCTCAGAGATGCACTGGCTCCAAGATTCTTCGAGTGCGGCAGTTCTCGTGAATAAAACTAACACAACTTCCACCGATTGAAGCTCAAAGCGGCATCCCGCCTGTGGCTACTTGATGTGTCAGAAGCGACCAAGAAACGTGGGGATCACCAACCCATCCAACAGCTACGCAGCTCGACGTGGCCGGATGCGACCGGTGGTCGACGGGAGCCGGCGCAATGAAGCTTGCTCAGGAGACTCGAAGCCAAATAGTGAATAGTCCACAAACATGTTATTGGTCAGATCCGGGATGTTATCCCGTTTGCGCTCGCCATGAGGATAGTGTTCGTGGCGATTGAGCGATGTGTAGATTACCCCAATCATGTCATCCTGATTGCTACGGCGCTGTTCGGCGATTGTCTTGGTGACAAACTTCCCGATACCAACAGCCGCTGCGTAAGGTGGATTGGCGGAAGTGGCTGCCAGAGCCAAGGTCCGAGAGATCACATGGTCGAATTTCCGATCATGCACGGCTGAGTGAATTTGCTGTCCAAGTTCTCGGACGTCGCAGTCTGATTCGATAGCCAACAGTGTCCAGTTGAAATCATTTGGGATGCGCTCGGACTGATACAGTACGTATCCCGTATCGCCAAAAGTCATCACGTGGTTGTCGCTCACATGCTGGATGGTTGTCAATATCCGTGCGTCGAGATAGTTGGTGACGGCGGAGGTAAAGAGTTCTTTCTGCCGTTGTCGATCCGTCGTCGACAGCAACTCGTCCATGTCAGGCAAGCGGGTTTCGTCTGTCGTGATAAAGCTATTCAGTTTGACTTCTGCTTGATCCGTACCGAAAATCCGTAGAATTTGACGTTCTTCCCGATTGTCCACGATCTTAAGGCGGTTGATGCGGAAGTAGAACATACTGGTCCCTCAGGGAAGCGAGCTGCCTTGGAGAATGTGGACCCTAACAACTGTCCGACACGCTGTAAATCCGATTTTGGACTTGTTGCCAGCTATCACTCATCCGATTCTTGATCGTCGCTACTCACAACGTATGAATCGATCACGCGGTCAGAGTGGTGGGTAGGCCCCTGGGAAGGCCTAGGCTCATGTGTCTTGACGTTCACGTGAACACGAAGCCAATTGGAGACATTCCGTTGGTAAAACCGCCGACAGCGGGGAACGAGAAGCGACAGCCCAAACACGTCGGTCAAAATGCCGGGGGTGAGCAACAGGGCCCCTGCCACAAAGATCATGGCCGCATCCACCAGTGACTCTGTTGGCATCCTTCCAGCAGCCATCTCCTGTTGGATCCGTTGGTAAGTGCGCCAACCTTGCTGTCGTGCCAATGAAGCTCCGACAATCCCCGTTACGATCACCAGCAAGATCGTGAATGGCCAACTCGTCCGATTGCCAATCCACAGCAAAAGCGCAAGCTCGACCAACGGAACGGTAAGGAACAAAAAGAACAGCCGAGCTAACATGACGGAAACGGATCAGCGAAGAAGTCCCAGAGAATACAGCCTGTTGACTATTTTCGCTCTGTTGGTTCCACCTGACAAGCTTGGCTTGCCGATTTTTCCTGAGTTGAAGGGACTTTAACGTTGAGACGTAGATTCTTCTTGCCCTGCTACCACCTTTGCCATCAACTCGTTAAATTCTTTGGCCCGTTCGTCGTCGCCAATCTGTTGGTACATATGGGCCAAATTGCTGTATGGTATTTCCAGCGAGTTTCGCGGGACGGTTTCACTTTCCACCGCTTCTTCCAATAGACGAACACCGAATTGGGTCACATCGATGGCGCGGCTTCGATCCCGTGTTTCCCAAAAAGAAACACCGATGCTAACGAACCATTCACCCATCTGGCCTTCTTGATACGGCCGTATCACTGGACGTGGTTTTTCCAATAACGGCGCGGCCTTTTCATACCAAGTAATGGCTGTTTCATGATCGTTGAGCAGCACAGCATATACGGACCCCAACCGAAAATACGCTTCGCCAAGTAACAACGAGTGTTCGGGAGTCTCAGCGCGACTGGCTGCCGAGCTTTCCAATAGCTTGACAGCCTGCGACCCAAATTTCTTCGCCGATTCAGCCTGCCCACGGGCATGTTCAATGCGTAATACATCTAGTAAGGACTTACCGAGTGTCCACGAGACTTGATGTTGAAAGAGTTCGTCAGTGGCAATCTCTTCCAGTTCTTCAGCACGGCGAATGCTCGCGTTCGCGATTTGTTCTGGATTCACTTCGTGTCGAATTCCGGTCAATGCTGCCAGGGCTTCCTGGCTAACGATGAGTCTTAACATCGGATCGCCCTGGTCATGTGAAATGAATTCCTCGGCGATCGCTGCCGCGCGATCAAGCCATTTGGGTATCACTTGTTTTTTGTTTTGCCAATCTCCAAACGCGACTTCTTTTGCGATGGCGAGATGCGAATGCACCAGGATTGTCTTCATCTGGCGACGTACTTCGTATCGGTTATCGCTGACCAACGGTGTTGCTGTATCAATAGCTCTTTGATGAAGCGACATGGCCTCTTGATAGTCTGGATGGGAACTGTTCAGAATCAGATCCCCTGCCAATTGCAGCGATGTAGCCCGAATGTCGGAGGCAATGCGATTCGTCTCCAATACCAATTGGATATCCTGTTCTGCTTCATGTATTTGCCCCAACGCCATAAAGACGCGAGCTCGTGTCAGCCGGTACGCAAGGTTTTCGTCATCAAGATCCACGGCGGTATCAGCAGCCTGCAGGGCCTCGACAAATTGTCCGGTAACGGACAACATTTTGGCTTTAGCATGAAAGGCATCAGCGTAGTCCGGTTCCAGGCGGGTGGCGATGTCCAGATCGTGAAGGACGAACTCGTACTGGTGGTCTTTGTCGGCCATAGCTCGCAAAACGAACGGTTCGGCCGATAACGGCTCCAGATACATGTGAGCTACCATGTTTTTCTTGGCCTCCGAGTGAAAGCCAAATGTGACGCCGCGCTCTGGAAACGATACGCCAAGCACCTCTTCGTTTTCGTCCAAAATCGATACGGTGCGTAAATCTTCTAGATCTAGCTGGCTGGCCAAACGTGTATCCAGCATAGGATTCTCCAAATAGATGACCAGCGACAGCACTCGTTCTTCCGATACGTTGACTTCTACCGTACGAAAAGGCTCGATGCCGTAGATGTGTACCGTCAATCCATGGTCATGAACCGTACTTTTAGGGCTACCCCAAGCTTCCTTGAGTTGTTCGACGGTGGTGACTCCAGCCTCAACCCCCTTGAACGTCAAAGCACGGATCTCGATGTCGCCTTTCGAGCCTAAGGGGTTTGGAGTTGGCAAGGTCTTTTCAGGCAAGGGAGCGTCTTCAGAAATCGTGGCAACACTAGGCTCGTTCTGCTCTGCCCAACAAGTTTGCGTGACGCCCAGCAATGCTACCAAAAAGAAGCCATAGCTCAGGATACGAGACGATCGTGTATCGATGGTGTAGTGGTGACTCATAACGTGCTACTCTCTGAACAAGCAGGTGCGTCTACAAAATTGATTCAGTAGCTGGTGGCGTCGCTAGCCGAACGCGCACAACGAGCGACAATCATACGCCTGTGTTCGGTAAACGGACCAGATCGATATGAGAAAAAAGTATCAAGTTAAAGACGATCTCGCGCTGTCGTGATGTCGCCGCTAGCGAAATCTGATCTCTTCTGGGGACAGAGATCTCCCCCGTAGCCGAACAAACTCACCAAAATCCCCCGGTCCGAGCACTCACAACCTCGGCTGCTGCTGACACCAGACAAATACTAAGTCAAAAACGGTGGCGAGCGACGACGCCGTGTTGCCAACAGCAGTCTCAGAATCACGGGAGAAGAAAAAGATAGCTAGAATTACGATGATTATCATGAACATGACGAAGAGTGCTAACACCGCTGCCGCTGGGGGTATACCCAAGCGCATGGCGATACCTGAAATGGACCAAAAACTAGGCAGTCGTTCCATCGGTCTCAACTGGGGACCAGCCGTCACTGGTTCGGATTTGAGAAGTTGGTCCAACCGTTCTTCTTCGACAGACGGTAAGGCGGTATCGGAAGTCCGAGAGGACTGGCCTGGTTGGTCCGAATCCTCTTGATCGTTCTGGTCCTCATTGTCGAGAACCGTTGCGTGCGGAGAATCATTTTGATTCTTTTCAGTCGAAATCGGCCCGTCTTCTTCAATGGGAGCCAAATCCAACTCGGTTTCGTTGACCATGGAAGGACCCGATGGCGCCGTTTCACGAGCCACATGCGTGCGGGGTTCGGTGCCGTCCGTGTGTAGACCCGGATGGCCGAGAATCCAATCCTCGTCCGCATGTTCGAACAGCCAATTAGACAGAACCTCAGCCAACTCACCCGCCGAGTGAAAACGGTCCACGGGGTGCTTGGCCACCATCTTTTTGATGATTTCGATCAATTCTTGGGGACAATCCGGCCGATGTTCGGTCACCGGCGGCGCATGTCGTGACTGATGAGCCGCCATACGTTGGTGAATCGTACCTTCGGGAAATGGAGGATGTCCGCAGAGCGAGAAATAGAGTGTATATCCCAAGCTATAAATGTCCGCGCGACTATCAACGTCACGGCTACTTACGGCCTGCTCTGGTGCCAGATAATCGGCGGTGCCCAACACGGTGTTTTCATGCTCACCCGTCAGCGACGCTTCCTCCGAATCATCAAACGATTTGACAAGCCCTAGGTCAAGCAGTTTGACAACACCTTTTTTGTCGATAAGTAAATTCGCCGGCTTGATGTCTCGATGGACCAAGCCGGCAGCATGAGCATGGGCCAATCCGAGCGCAGCTTGACGGATGTAATCCACGGCACACACGTAGTCCAGAGTACCTTCGTTACGGATCAATTCCTGCAAGTCTTTGCCTTCAACAAACTCCATGGCCAAGTAGAACACTTCGGTTTTATCGAGCAGCTCTTTGCTGAAATCGTAAGCCCTTACGATGTTAGGATGGTCCAAGGAAGCCACGGCTTGAGCTTCCCGACGGAAACGTTCCTTCATGGAAGGCCGGCGACTAATTGCTTTTGACGGGAGTACCTTGACGGCCGTCCGGCGTCGAATCAGTTGGTGTTCTGCCAAATACACCGACCCCATTCCCCCCTTACCTAACAATCCAAGAAGTCGATAAGGACCGAGAAAGAATCCCTTGTGCCGGCCTTGTAAAAGCATCTCAGCTTGCCAGCGAGTCAACAGATCGCGCGCAACCAAGTCATCGCTAACTTTGGCAGCCGTGTCGAGGTGAACCAAATCCTTTGCGTACTCCGACCGCAGTGGCTCTAGTTCCTCTTCTGAGATGACGCCACTTCGCTGTAGGAGATCCCAGAATAGTTCAAGGGAAACTTCAGTGGGCATAGATATCCTGCACAACACAGCGGTTCTGCCGCCGAGCGAATTCGGTTCTGCCGCCGATCGAATTCTTTATTTTAACAGATTCTTCGAAGAGAAAAATGCTCGTATGACATTAGAAACAACAAAAACAGTGGTCCTTGGTCAATGGGCTGAGTGTGGGCAGGTTGAACTCATAATGTGGACTGGAACCAATTTGCATATTCACCCCAGTCAACGTTCTCCAGGGACCCCTACGTGCTGACTGGACTTCGACAGGTCCTTTTCACCGGAAATGTGAAGGATTTTGCGTGCCAAGCCGTCCCTGTGGGGGCATTTGGGGCGCCAGTCCAAGACATACGACACAGGCGGGAGGGCCCTGTCACTGGAAAAATGCCCCCCCAAATCGCACCCAGCATGGACGTTTAGCAAAGCGTTCAGCTTGAAACAGCGGCTGGGAACGCCTATTCTACAAGTGTGGAATGGTGACTTATCGGATGCTCAACCGTGATAATACCACGGACTTACATCCCGGGCGATTCTCCGTCCGTCAGACATTTCGCTCTCGTCCCCCCTATCGTGCACCGGCCGCCAAGCCGGTTGTACAAAGCATAAGGACCACGAATTTGACCGGAGTAGCCAAAAGTGCCACCGAAGCGAAGCTGATGAATGGTGCCGACATCCTTGTTCAATCGCTCATCGATCATGGTGTTGAGGTCATTTTTGCCTATCCCGGTGGCGCCAGCATGCCATTGCACCAAGCCCTAACAAGGTACTCGGACAAACTGCGCACAATTCTCCCTAGACACGAACAAGGTGGGGGATTTGCGGCTCATGGCGTTTCCCGCTCTTCGAACCAAATTGGCGTTTGCATGGCTACCAGCGGTCCTGGCGCTACTAACTTGGTGACCACGATCGCCGACGCCAAAATGGACAGCATCCCGCTCATCGCCATTACTGGCCAGGTTAAAACTCCGGTCATTGGCAGCGACGCGTTTCAGGAAACGCCAATCGTCGAAGTCTGCCGTGGGATCACAAAACACCATTACCTGGTGACCGATATTCACGATTTGCCACGATCGATGAAAGAGGCTTTTCACATCGCTACGACGGGTCGACCCGGCCCGGTCCTAGTTGATATCCCTAAGGATGTCCAGGAAGCCCAAATCGTGCCGGACTGGAATATCGCAATGGATTTGCCCGGATACAGCGTGCGTGAACGTCGAGCCAGACCGTCTCAGATTAAACAAGTCGCTGCCGCCATCAAACTGGCTCGCCGTCCTATTATCTACGCCGGCGGCGGAATCATTGCTTCCGGTGGCAGTGAAGAGTTGCGCACATTAGCTAGAAAGACAGGCATTCCGGTAGCCATGACCGTGATGGGACTGGGATGCTACCCTAACCAGGATCCTCTGTCGATGGATATGCTCGGCATGCACGGTAGCGTATATGCCAACTATGCCGTGAACGAAGCCGATTTGATCCTGGCTTTGGGTGTTCGATTTGACGACCGAGTCACCGGTAAGCTTGAAGCATTCGCCAAACACGCAAAGATCGTCCACATTGACATCGATCCTTCTGAGATCAACAAAAACAAAGAAGCTCATATTCCCATAGTGAGTGACGTTAAATTCGCACTTCAACTGCTCAATGAAATCGCAGAAGCACCCGCAGACATCTCTGAATGGGTCGAGCAATGTGCCCGCTGGAAACAGGAAGAACCATTCCATTATGACAAGCAATTCGACGGAATTCTGCCTCAACATGCTATTAATCGACTCAGTCAACTAACACAGGATCGAGACACGATTATTTCCGTCGGCGTGGGACAGCATCAGATGTGGGCAGCCCAATTCTACCAATTTAAGCAGCCACATACGTTCCTCTCGAGTTCCGGCCTAGGCACCATGGGATTTGGCCTTCCGGCAGCCGTAGGCGCTCAGGCTGCGAATCCGAACAGCACCGTTATCGACATAGACGGCGATGGCAGTTTTTTAATGAACGTCCAGGAATTGGCAACTTGTGCCTGCGAAAAACTACCGGTGAAAGTTCTATTATTAAACAACCAACATCTTGGCATGGTAGTCCAATGGGAAGATCGGTTTATGGCCGGTAATCGTGCTCATACTTACCTTGGTCCGATTGACCACGCCGAAGCAACTGGCCAGGGTGAAAGCGCGTTTGTTCAAGAGCGTTACCCCGATTTTGTTTCCATTGCCAAAGGATTCGGCTGTGGGGCAGCGACGATCACTGCGAAATCTGATCTGGATGGAGCTTTGCAAGAAATGCTCTCCTACGATGGACCATACGTCCTGGATGTGAACGTCCCGTACCAGGAACAGGTCCTTCCCATGATTCCTTCTGGCATGACTGTCCGCGAACTGATCAAGGAATAATGTAAAGCAACGGCAGAGATCATTGTGTCTCGCCCCATCCAACGTTGCCTCGCCTTTTAGTGTTCGGTTGCAGACCAGCCGTCTCACGCAAGCAATAGCGCAGCTGTTTAGATCATTGCCAGACCAATTGAGAACTCTCGCTTCTGAGTGCATGCCTGAGTAGGAGCAGCCTTGCGCCGCTGCCCGCCTGCATCCTGTATTTCGTATCCAGTCTCTGGCCGACGAATTCTGAACGACGTGTACCGTGCTAAGGATCTCGTCGGAGAGTTCCCTGACCGGACGATTCTTTCATTTGGTACCAGTCCATCCAACGGTTTTCGTCAAAACGATAATTCTGTCCGGTGAGCGTTACCAGTGCAGCCAGCACGCTCCCGTTCTCGTAGATTCGACGGATCACCTTGGGGCCGTTTTTACCCACTGACAGGCCCCCATCCCCCCCCGAACCAAACACCGGGTTAATGCCTCCACCCGAACCTTGAACTACGTATTTGTGCTCGGTCTTCAGAGCCTTGATGAGGGGTAAGATCGCCGATTGGTCCCCGAGCCGCTCTAGGCCCACTGCCGATCGATTGATCGCCGAATTGTTTTTGTGCCCTAACATCCTGACAAATGCGACAGACGCAGACTGTCGATCCAAATGATCCAGTTGCTGCAAACAACGATCACGGATCGCGGTAGAGGGATCTTTCAGGGCACTTTGAATGAGCGCCAAAACTGCCATGTCACCACCGATTCGACCCAGTATTTCAATAGCCAATTCTTTGGTCTCCGGATGACGAGCATCTTGCAACAAATCTGCAACACCGGATGCTGCTAGCGGGTCGTCCAGTGCTCGCAAGTTCTCCACAGCTTGTTCGTGTCGTCGGCCTTCGAGCCAACGACCCCACGTTTTGACCTTGCGTCGGAAGTCCTTGATGGCCAGTTCTACGCGACGCTTTTCCTTTAACAATTCCACATCCTGAACCGTTCGCCACGATCCCTGATAGTGGATATAACCACGTTCCGCCATCCATTCTTTCGATTTGAGCCAACGACCCCCATACAACTGATAACCGAGTGCGCGGCGGGCCTTTTCGTGGTTGAGATCGAGCTCGATAACTCGTTGCAAATGGATCTGACGTTCTTTATTAAGCTTCTTTCGCAAACACCACTGCGCCAGTTTCCAATGGTGGTCAGCAGTATCGTCCATCTTTGCCAACAACTGTTCGTATCGCTGTCGGTGATCGGTTTTCTGTGTGACACGTTCAACCTGGTCGGCAGCCAAGGTAATCCGTGCTCCCTCGGTAGCGATAATGAATTGGCGAGGCCGAATCTCAGATCGGTTGACGAGCTCTCCTTCGATCCGTCCACCTGACTTCAAAAAGAAAGTGTCGGCGTAAGCGGATCCCCGTGCAGCAACGAACAGCGTCATTAACAACAGAAGGTGGCGCATGCAGGACACCAGTAAACAGAGAAGGCGGTCCACAAGGAAACTACTACTATTTCAAGTATACGCACTGGCCTTGAATGGCTACGATCAAACCATGGTATACGGCCAGGCTCAAGCCGTTCAATCGGCATATTGCGTGTAATAGCAAGTATCGGTGAGCGTAGACGGCTAGATGGCTTAGGAACTCTCTGAGGCAGCAGGTGCGGCATCTCCAGCGGCGCCTTCACCCTCTTCTTCTTCCTTTTTGACTTTCTTCTTTTTCTTAAACGAAAGCTTAGCCACGCGAACTTTGGCCAATCCGAGCGGCGAGTCACCCTCGGACCAGCGGTCCATCTCTGCTAGTTTGGCGAGTCGTTCGGAACGCTTGAGGACGCTCCGGTTACGAACAAGACCGCTACGGACTTTGAGGCTTTTATCTATCGTCATCAGGTTGCCTGCAACAGGGAATAAATGAACCGTCACTGGAGATCGGCTGCGTCAGTAGAGACTCATCAATATATTGATTTTCGGGTGGTTTCACAAGCCGACACGGACCCAATTTGGGGAAATGGCCGAATTCGTGCTGGGCTGGTCGGATAAGTCTGTTAACGACGCCATGGACCGAAAACTTACAGTTTTTCGCTGCAAATGTCGGACAAACCGGGCCAATCCGAGGCAGTCTAGACAGTCCTGGGACCCCGCCCACGAAGTTTAAAAGTACAGAACCCAAACCAGGAGCTTCCACAACGGTATCAATTGGCCTCCGTTGAATTCTCATCATGCACATGGCGTATCGCATCCGCAAATTCCTCAGCGGTCTGTGGTCGATCGTTAGGATCGGAGGCTAGGCAATCCGTTATAGCTTTCACCAATACGGGATCGATCCCAGAACATCGTTCCCTAATATCCACAGGTGCACGTGTGTCATGCATCAGGGCCGCCATACCCGTGTTGTCTCCCCCAGGCCAAGGTAATTCGTACGTAAACACTTGATAAGCTGTGACTCCCATGGCAAACAGGTCGACACGATGGTCAGTAGAGCGGCGACGAATGATTTCGGGGGCCATGTAGTTCGGAGTTCCTGTCCGATTGCCGGGCTGCATGTATTCTTTTTCGGCCGGGACCGTCAGACCAAAGTCAATCAGCTTCAAAGATTCGGCCTGTGGCGTGCAAATGAAATTGCGGGCGCAGACATCACGGTGAATGAATCCCGCCTTGTGAACGGCCCCGATGGCTTCAGCCATCTGTTTCACTAAAGTGACTCGGTGCCGATAGAGCCATTTGCTCTGCTCAAGAATCAAAGAATTTAACCCGGGACCGTCCAACAACTCCATCACCAGATAGTGTTGGCCTTCGGTGCTGAATCCGTACTCAAGGGTTTGCACCACACGTGGATGGTTTAGTTGACTGGCAATTTCCCCTTCCGTAGGTTTTTGCAAGCCTTTAAAACGCCCCTCAAACTGTAGCGTCTTTTCTCGATCCAGGATCTTAAGACCCACCACCTGATCGGTCTTGCGATCTCTAGCCACATAAAACTCGGACATGGTGCCAGATATCGCTTCGCGCAACAGGACAAACCTTTGGGACAGGTCTACCCGTCCGCGGAACATCCTTTTGACTTTTTCGATGAAGCTCATGACGATTACTGTTACTTTCCGCAGTAATCGATCGTTCGGGCAATTTCACTCTTAAGCTTAGAACGAGGAACAATACGGTCGATGAACCCGTGTTCCAATAAGAATTCGCTCGTCTGAAATCCTTCAGGCAGTTCGATTCGAATAGTCGCCTTAATCGTACGTGGTCCGGCGAAACCAATCAAAGCTCGTGGTTCCGCGAAAACCACATCCCCTAAGGATGCGAAGCTCGCAGCAACTCCTCCCATAGTCGGATTGGTCAACACCGAGATGAACAAGCCACCAGCTGAATCGTAGCGGGCCAATGCGGCAGAGACCTTCGCCATTTGCATCAACGAGAAGATCCCCTCGTGCATCCGCGCGCCACCTCCCGATCCACTAATAATAATCAGCGGCAACTGCTGATCTGTCGCTCGTTCGATGAGCCGCGTGAGCCGTTCCCCCACGACCGAACCCATACTTCCCATGATGAACGCCGAGTCGGTAACGCCAAACGCCACACGGCGTGCACGAATCATCCCGGTCCCGGTAATGGCAGCTTCCGACAAACCGGTACGTTGCTGCTCGACTTGCAGTCGATCTCGATAAGCCTTCTTGTCGCTGAAGTCGAGCGGGTCGGTAGGACGGAGAGAATCATCCCATGGCTCGAAAGTCCCATCGTCCAGCACTTGAGCAATACGGTCCCTGGCTGGCACATACCAATGAAATTCACATTCGGGACAAACGTTATGTCGTCGTTCGGCCTCTTTTCGAAAGATGGCCGCTTGACACCCTGGACAGCGCTGCCACAACCCCTCGGGAACTCCCCGTTTCACACGCTTCAACGTTTTTGTTTCACTGGATGCCATCAGACTATAGTAGCCGGAAACCAAAGGCTACGCCAAGATCGTATCTTGCCTAAAAGGGTTAATTGGGCCGTTCGCCAGGCTCCATTACTGCGGTTTTTGCGGGTCTCACCCCCACCGGAATCGGTGGAAGCTCATCCGGTTCAATATCAATCATCTCCCAGCTCCCACAATCGCCTTCAGCCTTCCATAGATCACCAAGGCGGGTCCCCACCAGAGATGCCCGGATGACGCTGGCTAGAGGCTCTGGCGCGACAAGCGCGACGATACCTTGCCTATGCTTCTTGACTAACTTATTAAGTGCCGTTTCACAACGCTGCCTGGCAGAGTCGATCATTTCTCCTTCCGGAGGGCAAATCGTCTCAGGATCTTCTTGCCATTTCCGATAGACTTTGGGCTGACGCTGGCGAACTTCGTCGATCAGCTTGCCTTCCCAAAGACCCTGGTTCAGATTCTGCAAACGATCCATCCGCTTGAGCTTCACGCCTTGAGAATCGGCCAACGTCTCAGCAGTTTGCAACGCGGCCTGGCATGGTGATGTGTACACGGCGTCGATGCGTTGAGCCGACAGGCCTCTGGCTGCGGAACTCGCCTGAATCGAACCTTGGTCACTAAGGGGAATGCTCAAGGTACCCTTGATTCGCCCTTGCTCATCAAATTCTGTCGCCCCGGGACGCACTAACACAATTCGTAACATCATCAGGTTCCTGCGAATGTTAGTGTTGAGTCACTAAACGCGTCAAGTCGTGCAACGCTTGACCATAATCAGATTGTTTGAAAATCGCAGAACCGGCAACAAACCATTGAGCTCCGGCCGATGCGCAGACATCAATCGTTTCCTCATTGATCCCACCATCCACTTCGATGACTACTTTGTCACCAACGATGGATCGGACTTCACGTATTCTGCCAACGGCCGAAGGGTCGAATGCCTGGCCTCCAAAACCAGCTTCTACACTCATCACTAACACCAAGTCACAACTTTTCGCACAAGACTTCAGAACATCCAAGGAAGTTGAAGGATTGAAGGCCAACCCGGCAGAGGCCCCAAGGTCTCGAATCTGTTCCAATACAGCTTGAGGTTTGTCGGTCGCTTCGGCATGAACGGTAACCATGTCAGCACCCGCATCCACAAACGCTTGGACATATCTCTCGGGCCGACAAATCATCAAATGCGTATCCAAAGGCATGTCGGTAAGCCGACGCAATGCTGACACAATAGGCAGGCCGTACGTCAGATTCGGCACAAAATTGCCATCCATAACATCCAAATGAAGTGCCTGAACTCCTGCCGCCTTCAAACGAGCTATTTCACGCTCCAAATTCCCAAAATCGCATAGCAGGAGCGATGGCAGGACAAGCAAATTTTGGTCGGCAAGCGACAACAAGCGTGAAACGCGTGGCATTCGAATAAGCAAACCAAGAAGGGTTCGACAAGCTAAAAGCGAAGCTGTGGCTAGAGGACGGGACCAACTTCAAATTGCGACAGACCAAGGATCGGCCGGACTGAGTGTTGCTTTAACACATGTTAAACAAAAGGCACCAATGCACCAATAATTTCTCTAGGACTCAGCCAACAAGGGCCTGATTTTAGCAATCTAAGCCCTCCACGTCAGCCTCTACGCCAGAAATCCACCGTAAGTCATTATACAATAACATGTTGCAATCACACATCTCAGGATTTTCTCATATGAAAGACAGGGCGCCACACGTTTTGGCGCCCGGACTTGTGAAATCCTGGGATGCCATCGAACGCGTTAGAGCGTCTTTTCGAACTCATCGCTACGAGGCAATTCGGCCAGATTGTCCAGACTGAAGAGTTGTAGAAACCGGTCAGTCGTTCGATAAACTCTGCCACTCGATGATTTATCTACACGTTCCACTTGCAACAATTCTCGACGCACAAGTTGCGACAGCAAGGAACTACTCGGTTTTCCGCGTAAATCCTCGACGGCCTGCCGGGTCACCGGCTGGTGATATGCCACCACGGCCAAAACATCAATTGCCGCCTGAGACAGTCGAGCTCGGCGAATACGGCCATAAAATCGGTCTCGAAGACGATCGAACTCTTCCCGCAGCTGCAGACGATATCCCTTTCCGGAAGAAATAATCTGGTACGGACAATCCTCCTGCTCGTAGGCAGTGTTCAACTCATGAACTAACTGATCGACCTCACTCGCATCAACACCTCGCATCAACTCGGCACACTCTGCCGAGGTCAGGGGCTGATTGTCTTGGTTACCCACAAACAGGAGTGCTTCCAAAATGGAACTGGGAGAAACATCGACTTGGTAGCTATCCGTTTCCGCGTCGTTTGCCTGCGGCGCGTCAGCTGGCTCCGTTCGTCCCATCAAGCCCTGAAAAGCTTGTTTAATTCCCTGCAACATCAAGTGACCACGGCCCTCAGAAGAGGATGCCTCTGTGGAAGCGTCAGGGCTTTCGCCATGTTCCGTACTCATCAGATCAATGGATCTTCCAACGTTCGGCCACTTGCGCACGAATGAAATCCAATCCGTCGCGTGCTAGCTGTAACTCATCCGGATACATCTTGCGCCAAATTTTCGTAGCAGCGGCCAATTCCGGTAGCGCTGTACCAAAAGCTTCGATCACCATCCAGCCGTCATACCCGATTTCATGCAATGCATCGAATGTATCGCCCCATCGGATACCACCTTTTCCTGGAGTACTACGGTCGTTCTCAGAAATGTGAACTTCAGCCAGCACCTCCACACAGGATTGAACCGCTTCACGAATGCTTTTTTCTTCAATATTTGCGTGAAATGTGTCGTATATCATTCGACAATTCGGATGTTCCACTTGTTGCACGAAGCGAACCGTATCGGCAATTGAATTTAAAAGATATGTCTCAAATCGATTGAGTGACTCGACCCCCAAGATAACATCCGCCTGCTGCGCATGTTCTGCTACCTGCCGCATACTTTCGACGCCCCAGTTCCATTCGTCGTCAGAGGGCCCCTTACCGGAAAAGATGCCTATAGCAGAATGATAAGGACCCACCAAAGACGTGGCCCCCAAAGCCTGACAACAATCGAGCACGCGCTTGGTAGTCTCCACACCTCGGCGGCGCACGGTCTCATCGGAGCTGATAGGATTGTCTTCCTCATTACGAACAGTCACCGCTGTCCGTTCCAAACCGAGATCATCTAAATGCCGTGACCAAAAAGCATAATCCAGATCAGTATTGAAAACAGGGATTTCCACGCCGTCAAAACCGTACCGTTTCAAACTTTCCATGAGGGGCAACCAATCTTCCAGAAGCTCACCTCCCCATAACAGCAGGTTCATACCGAATTTCATATTTGGAGCCCTCAGAGACGTCCACGAGGTCGTACAAGTTTCATTCATTAGTCTTGGAGTTCGGGTCGAAACGGTCGTGTGGCTCTCAACGAGCTTCACAATGCTTGCGGTAGCCGACTCGCAAAACCATCATATTCGTACCGGCGTACATGTGTCCATACGTCTAAAGTCCCCCAATTCGTGAACGAACTGCGTTGTAGGTCACTCGCATCCAGTCGATGGTTATGCGTCTTACTGAATTGATTGGCACGACTCGTGACTTGCAATTTACTAGTCAATTGCGCAAGGCCCGCACAACATCACCTACACCTGAAGGAAGCGCCCGAATATGGTCGAAAACGAGTAACATCAAAACGACTGGAATCACTCGTGTGCCCTCGCCGCCAGCAGGGTCCCTCCGTCATCGAGAAAACCAATTCATGTTCCCAATTATTACAACCGTTGCCATATTCGCTGCTGTCTCAGGGCATTCAGCGACGCTCGTTTCCCACACAGACATCGCTCACCAAGTTGACCCCGCCCGACATCGCACTCTGCAATTCAGGAGCGACGACGAAGTCGGTCGTCTGGCACGCGATTTTCGTATCCAAACATATGCGATCTACCGCATGCAACGTGATGAATACGATCATCGCTACGATCTAGGGAATCGGCTGCTTGGACAGTTTTCCTCAACGGAACAAACGGCTGAACAAAAGAAACTGGTAACAGGGTGGTACCAAGATGCCATGTCGATTCAGGAAAGGAACCTCACCGCAGCGATTCCTCCACTGCCAAGCCTTGCCTCCGACAATTTTTCCGGCGCCTATCACATTTCTGGCCCGATCGACAACGAATACTCGACACCACTGATGAACCACCTCGATCCTAACTTCGACTTACATACGAATCGGGATGCAGACAGTCAAAGTCAGGAGGAACTGCAGGACTTCGATACGAAAGTCGAGGTTAAGAACCACTACGATTTTGGAGACATGTTCGACGTGGCCGGAGCCGTCAATGCACAAGCCTCACCACCAATCATAAAACAACTTCGACCAGGACTATATTCCTCAGCGCTGACCCATGCTCCCCAAATCGAAGAGCTTGAGAAACCGATGGAAACCAACCGAGACACCATCCAATACCACCGTACAACACGGCCCACATCAAGACGCCCTTATCAGATACTCGAATCGATGGGACGCCGTGTGATGACTGCCGTGGAAATAGAATCACTGCCTTCCATGCTTAAAAAAGCGAATTTAGCCGTCGAGCCAAATACTCCGTCCCCTCAGGATCATGTCAGTCATTTTTTCAATTCTGACCAGGATGCCATCGAGTTAAATTCTGCCTCCGGTGCAGACTATCAGTGACTCGTTCGCTGTTCGTCGCCAGGTTTCGTCTGTTTTGTGACGTGTGGGAAGCTCTCGGTCTTGCCTTTCGGACTCCACGCCCCAGCCTATCGCCATAGAGATGGTTGACGGAATCAACCACACTTGGCAGGGGCAAACTGCCCACTACGCCCAGATTCGACTGACTAACTTTTACCGATGGACCCCTGGCAAGTGACCAATCTGCGCCTCGTTTCCCGCAATGGCCACTCAGCAGAGCGCGTCTGACGATGATTCCCATTAGACCGGTTTTGCCGGCACCAGGTTTTTTGCACTGATTTCCAGCCGGTCATGTTAGAATAAAACCTGCCCTGGGGAATGTCGAGATTGCGTGCCCCAAACCGTGGGCACTTGCTGTGGAACGAGTAGGGTCGATTGAGTTAGAACCATACTTTCAACAAAGCCGTTTGTCCCGGGATTCTTCCCAAACCGACAGAAAATCAAACCATTCCATCGCTCGAAGGCCGTTTGATGACAACCGTGCGCACTCAGTCTGGCACAAAATCACGATCAACGATCCTGCCCGCGCGAATCAAGTTGGCCTGTTGGACCGTTTTGCTGTTGATCTCGATCGCCGGTCTTGTTTTTACGGACGATTATGTTCCCAATAAAGATCTACATACTCATGCCTACGGCGTCTTTCTCGTAGTCGGAGCTGTCGCAATGGGTTGTTTGATGATGCGACTGGATGAGTGGCGTCAGATGAAACGTTGGAATTCGTGGAGCTGTCCGAAATGTTCCACATCGTATGCTTTGAAGGATTTCTCGAAAGTTCAATATTGGGGAACAGCTGAACAGAAAAAACGCGCTGGGGTTTTACTTAGCTGCCATGAATGCGGTGAAACAACGGCATTTCATGAAAAGGGTGGCGTTCGCAATTCCTAACCGCGATTTGAAACCCTTGCATTGAAAACCTGTGATGATCTTCTTAGGCCATCGCAGAGGCCTTCTCAATTGCCTCTAATCTTCATCACCACACAACGTGGCAAATCGTTCGTTAGCCATGGACAAACCCATTTTCATCGCGTCAGAATCTCCGCAGATACTGAACAATCGGCACCCTAAATCGTGGCAGCGACGGGCATAGTCGATATCTCGTGCCAACGTACCCCACGGTTTCCCTGCCCGATGAGCCGCCTGTGAAACCCGTTCTAGCGCTTTCAGAAAATCGGGATGGTCTAGCTTTCCAGGAACACCAAGGTTGCACGAAAGATCAGCCGGGCCAACGAAAATCCAATCCACACCATCTGCGGCTGCGATCTGATCTGCCAGATCAACTGCCTCGGACGTCTCGATTTGGATCGATAACCAACGTTGTGCGTTAGCCTGTTCCAGGTGCGCGTCGGCAGCCACAGAGCCAAATCCAGACTCATAACATCCCAAGAACAATCCGCGCGTACCTTGAGGTGGATATTTCGTCCAGCTAATCACCTCGTGGACTTCCTCCATGGTACGAATCTGAGCCGCCATCACACCACTACAGCCCGCTTCGTAAGGCCGCATGAATCCAGTATACCCCGCTGGGAGCGCGACCCGTGAAAAGGCATCCAAACCGGCTGCGCGGCAGGCCGTCAATAATAACTCCAGTTGAGCATGTGGTATCGCACTGTGTTCCTGGTCTATCCATATACCGTGAATGTTCGCGAATTTCGCAGAAAACTCAACTAACTTCGGACTTGCCAGTTGGCCAAAAGCCATTACCCGAACCAATTTATCTTGGTCAAAACGGTCTTTGATGGTGTTTATCATTCTTGCGTTCCTACTCCTTGTTTTGCGTTAGTCATTCTTGATTAGAGCGAGAGCGTATGTCAAAACTTGGCAGGACAAGTTTCCTGGCCCGTTGGAAATCAAATTTGCAATAGACTCTCGTCGGTTTCTCTCTGGGGGCACGATGCGTGGTCAGCTTGCCATGAAAGTGGAAATCTGCATCATCATCTTTTCCCCCGTCCTCCTCGTCGCTGGCGCTCTCGTCGCTGGCGCTGCTATCGCCTCAAGATGACACATACGTAGACCATGCTCAACCCGGTAGCTAGCGATGTTTTTTGTAGGTCGTCGGGACAAATTGGGCTTTTCTTACGCTTTTGCTTTTGCTATCTAGCCATTCCTTAAAAAGTTTCGTTTCTTTGACTTCGTCGACCTAGTTTGTCACGTCGTCCGATGTTCGTGACGCATGACCAGATGCTCACTCTACTAGCCTCGGGACGAATTTGTCGCGAACTGTGATTCGATCACACAGCGAGACCATCACGATGAAAAGCGCACGAAAGATTGTTCCACGACTCTTAGCCATCGGAGTCATTCTAGGGATGGGGGCCATCTCTATTGTTCAGGGAATCAACCAGGATCCGAAAGAAGAAGGAACCTCCAGCAATAAAGATTTGTCTTTGCATAACGATGCGACACAACCTTTAGATGATGCGTTGGCAGAGCGCACGGCACCACCGGTTGTGGCCATCGGTGATAGTGGCATCGCCTCCAGAAACGACACGAATGGCTTTGGTGCTGCCTCCACAACCGATGGATTCCATCAAGACGATGGAACGACAAATGAATCGTCGGCAAGGTTCGAGGGTGAAAATAACCCGATCACCAATGATTCATTATTGGGTGACGAGAGACAAACTGACGAGAGACAAACTGACGGACTAATCTCCAATATCGCCCCCTTGTCCCAAACGCAAAACCAGACTGCTGGAATTTCAGCAGCTCCACTCCCTGTGGATTTGTCCCAATCCGAGGACACTGAACTAACGAGCCAGAATCCAGAAACGCAGGCTGAAAACCTAGACGCTACTCAAGCGTATAATCAGGATTCCGTTTATGACCCGCCGGCGGGACGAATGAATAGCTTGCGTTCCGATCCAGCAGTATCTTCTTCGGTCAATCCTACACCGACAGACAACCTCCAAGAGAATGAGCTAGCAAACTCGGTTTTTCCAGCAAGTTCAGAGCACGACGAGTCCGACTATCACGATGTTCCTAACGTACGCCAAGAGAATTCAACCTACGACCCGCTGTCGACTTACGAAGACTCACGCGACGACACGAGTGATTACGAAGATACGACCCTGCCTCCCAATCACGAAAATCAACCGACCCTGCCTGAGTTTTCTTCCGCTCCTCGCGTTGATCAGGACGACCTGGGCACCATCTCAACTGTGCCAACAAGTCCAGCTGTGGCGGCCGACCAACTGGTCCCCACGGAGTCATCCGGTCAGTCCGGTGGCGCAGGAATCTCACACAACGAGCCCGTGGACAAAGATGCCTTGGGCATTCCCGTCGAGCAGGACACCGCAGATCGACAATTTGATCTATCCGCTTCGGATCCCCAGAGCGAGGTGGTAGCGCAGTCTACGCGGCCTCAAACTTCGCCAACCAATTATGAAGGAAAACCTGGACCACGGACATTAGAAGGCCAACAGGCTCCTACCCTAACCGTCGAAAAACGAGCACCTCCAGAAATCCAAATTGGAACATTGGCCAAGTTTCAAATGATTGTCCGTAACATCGGTAAGGTTCCTGCCACCGGAGTCGTGGTCCAGGACGAAATCCCAACCGGAACACGGTTTGTCGGCGCCGAGCCCGAAATCAGTACATCGCAAGGCAATACTCTTTTTTGGAATTTGGACACACTCGCCCCTGGTGATGAAATGACCGTAGCAATGCAGGTCATGCCAGAGGCTGAGGGTGAAATTGGTAGCGTCGGTGTAGTCACGTTTCATGCTGAAGCTTCGGTTCGAACCGTCGCCACCCGCCCCATGCTCGTGGTCGAGCAAACCACTCCGGAGCGTGTCCACATTGGAGAACCCGTGGTAGTACGGATTCGAGTCTCGAATCCCGGAAACGGTGCAGCCACATCTGTGGTGTTGGAAGAGGACGTTCCAGAAGGTCTGTCTCATCCGGCAGGTGCAACTCTGGAGCGAGAACTTGGCACCATCCGACCCAACGAAACGCGCGAAGTCGAACTGACGTTGTCAGCCGAAAAAGCAGGTTTAATCGAACATAAGATCGTAGCGCGGGGCGACGCCAATCTGGTAGCCGAAGATAGCTCCCGCATCGAAATCATCGCCCCTGAACTACAAGTCTCGGTGAGTGGTCCGGGCAAACGTTATTTGGAGCGGCAAGCCACGTATTCGTTAAGTGTTGAGAATCGCGGTACCGCACCCGCTCACAATGTCGAGTTGGTAGCACATTTGCCTAAGGGAATGAAATTCTTAGAAACCAATAATGCCGGCCAATACGACCCTCGTTCCCACGCGGTCTATTGGAGCTTGGAAAAGTTACCGGCAGATCAAATGGGTGAGGTTCAACTAGTAACACTGCCCATCGAGCCAGGTGAGCAGAAGCTTCGGTTTGAAGGTCAAGCCGATTTAGGGCTCCAAGATTCGCAAGAAAAAATGGTTCTGGTCGACGGACTTGCCTCGCTGTTCTTCGAAGTCGCTGATACAGCCGACCCCATCGAAGTTGGCAAACCGACGACCTACGAAATTCGACTGGTGAACGAGGGCTCCAAAGAGGCCACAGATATCGCGCTGGTGGCAGAACTTCCTCCCGGACTGGCGCCGTTGGATGCAAACGGACCTGAACGATCAGAAATCAGTGGCCAACAGGTCGCCTTTCAACCACTCGATCGCTTGGAGCCCGGTGCGGACGTGTATTTCAAAATCCGTGCAGAAGGTATCGCGGCTGGTCATCAACTGATTCGAGTTCACATGCAAAGTAGCGAAATGCAATCCCCGGTCCTTGAAGAAGAAGATACCCTGGTCTACGCGGACCAATAAATGACTAAGTCGCCTGCCCGGCTAGCAGATCTTGATCCATCTACCGTGGGCGAATGACGTTCCGTCAATCTTCCAAGTCCGGCTCGAGTTCTTTAATCCAGCGCAGCATCCCGTCGAAATGTTCCAAATTGAATCCCTCTCTGGCCTGCTTAGTCACGGCAACCGCGACCTCCTCGGGGATTAGCTGCATCTGCCCGCCCCCCGCTATGGCCAACAATTGGTACATGCAAGCGCGTTCCAATTGATACACATCCAAATAAACAGCAGCGACGCTTGGCCCCACCACCAAGGCTCCGTGGTTTCGCATCAGTAACACGCGTTTGTCACCCAGCGCCGCCGCCATGCGCTCACCTTCTCCCATATCCTTAAGCACACCGTCGTATTCGTCGAAATATACGACGTCGTCGTGGAATCTGGCAGATTGCTGAGAACTCCGAGTCTCAAAGCAAATGTCCCGACGAATCGACATGGCGGTGATATAGGGCGCATGAACATGCATCACACAGGTGGCGTCGGGACGCGCCTGGTGGACCGGGAAATGAATGATCCAGCCTGCCCGAATTGGAGCGATTTCTCCGCTAACCAACTCCCCCTTGGCATCCAACAGTGCCAAATTGCTGGCGTTTACCTGAGCCCAATGAGTGTGGCCCGGAGAGATCAACATTTGCGAGGGATCTTCTGGAGAAAGCAAGCTAATATGATTCCAAACACCCTCATTCAAACCGTGCTGGACGGCCAAACGATGCGCCGCTGCGACTTCAATCCGGGCTTGCTGCAAGGTTCGCATAGTGACTTCAAGCGTCCTCTTTGCCCGGTTCATCCGCAACGCGAGGAACTCCTGCTTCATCCGTATTAAGAGGCGGCAATCCGTACGTTTCGTCTTGCGGAGTTAGGTACACTTCGTCCAACTCTGTGTGATCCACATGGTAACGCAAGAGAAGATAAATCGCTGTTATGGACGTCCAAAAAAAGCTGTAGGAGAACGCGGATTCCAAGGTGCGTACCAAACCGATCCAGACCTTGATGAGTGTCGCTCCACTCCCTGAGCTCGACGTCGTACCACCGACGGTACCGCCAGTAATTTCGACAACGCGATTCCACCCGGCAGTCCACGACGCAGACCAAGAACAAAAATGAACGGCCCAATCCGCCACAAACTCAACCAGTATCAATCCCAGCGTGCCTAGAACAGCAGCGACCAATGAATAGAATGCATAGTGAAGAGGGCAACGAAATGTATAGCTGTAGGATCGACTAAGTGCGTCGAATTCGTCGGTGCCTTCGGTACTAATCGTACACCACATCAACGGCCAACCAATGGCTAAACCCAGTAAGAGGGCGGCCATCATGAATGCCAACGCGAGGGCTGGTCCCCACAGTAGACCAGCTAACCATAACGTGATTTCTCCCCGAGCCAAAATACCTACCGTGGCCAGAATCACTACAGAGAGTGCAGCAACCGGTAACAACGGTACCAAGGGAGCTCGCAGATGCGCCACAAATTTGGAAGCACAATAGCTGAATAATTGGGAAAACGAA
Organism: Pirellulaceae bacterium; assembly: GCA_022448645.1. The sequence goes on along the minus strand of JAKVBZ010000003.1, from coordinate 6,582 downwards.
GGGCGTTCATCTACAGCCAGACGCAGTGCTGCGCAGCGGGTAATTGCAGCACCAAACCAACTCCACACCAACAACGTCCAAAAGGCCCCGACCAAGTAAAACAGACTGGTCCGCCAGCCTGCGCTGGGACCGGTCAATAGACGCATGTAAGGACCGTTCATGCGGTACCAGACACCCAAGACTGGACCTTGCGCGACGGACTGCCAGATGCCTCGTTTATGATGAACAGCAATCTGTGAAGAATCCTCCGCCACATTCGTTTCGACAGAAGAAACCCAAGAGGCGCGAGGAGGCAGCCGATCGGGTCGATCGACGCCAGGATCAAGCAACTCACCGAAAACCCACCAGCCACAGTTTGTAAGCAGAACTCCCAAAGTAGCAAAAGTAAGCAATTGAGGACTGATTGCCAGCCGAAACGCACCGACAATGATCAACCAAGGACAGCAATCCCGCCATGAGACCGATCGTAATGTGACAAGTTGGTTAGCCACTGGCTGGTGTTATCCTTCTACGTCTAATTGTTCCTCATCCGAGTTATACGGAATTCCGTAGCCCTCCGTGAGCCAGTCTCCCAAATCGATGGTACGGCAACGTTCGGAACAAAAAGGCATTGCTTCCGTTTCGTCCGCGTCAAACGTTCTGGAGCAGGTAGGACAGTGGACAACAGCCATGACAACCTCCAGAAGAAATTCAACTCAAGAGTCCTTAATCGGATTTGTTTGACGAACTTTCACCAGGACCACTCTTGGAAGATTTGTCAGACGACTTCTTTTTGCTTTCAGCAGCTTTTTTGGCCTTCTCAGCACCTTTTTTGTAGGACTCACTGCGATAGTCAGTCTGATAAAACCCTGACCCCTTGAAGACGATTGCAGCGCCAGTTCCGAACAAACGCCGCAATTTGCTCTTTTTACATTCGGGACACTTACGCTTAACCGGATCGGACATCGCCTGAAAAAGCTCAAACGTATGGCCACAGGCATCACATTCGTAATCGTAGGTAGGCATGAAAATCAACCTTCTAATGATTCCTTAGAAGAAGCCTCGCTGTCCCCTTCTTCGGGGTTGACCATGGCCACAACGACCTGAGAAGGTCTCACAACCCGGTCATGCAACTGGTATCCCGTCTGCGCAACGTACATGACGGTGCCCGCAGGATGGTCCGCTGATGGCTGCTGCGATATTGCTTCGTGACAATTTGGATCAAATTCCATTCCGCCTTGAGCCACAATCTGGCAGCAATGGTGCCGTTGCAACACCGACTTCAACTCATCGGTAACCAGTTGGACTCCCTGCAATAAGTTCTCCACAGCAGGCCCTTCGGCCTGATTGGTAGCGGCAATGGCCCGCTCCAAATTGTCCAACACGGGAAGTAGATCTCGAATAATTGGAAGTTGTGCATATTTCAGCTGATCATCCATTTCGCGGCGAGCTCGTTTGCGATAGTTATCGAGTTCGGCTTGCGAACGGAGCAGACGATCATTCACTTCCTGCAACTGGCTTTGCAAATCTCGCCCTGGATCATCCACAGAAGCTGTTTCATCACCAGCCATGAGCCCCAACTCGGAGTCTTCGGCAAATGCTGCTTGCTGGGGATCCATCAACGGCTCTTCTTGTTCCGCATCATGCTCAGGGACGCCGGGTTGGAGATTGTCTGGGGACACGACTAACGATCCTCCACAGGGGCTGCCACATCGTCGTTATTCACAAAATAATCACGCAAGGTTTCTAAGAACGACTTACGATGCGGACTAACATGAGTTTGTTCCAATTCGGCCAACTCTCTTAATACTTCCTCATGCCGACCGGTGACTTTCTTGGGAACTTCCACATTGATTTGTACGAGCAGGTCACCGGTACCACGACCTCGCGGATCTCGCAGCCCTCGTCCACGAAGAGGAAAGACCTGTCCGGTTTGGGTACCTGGCGGAATCTCAAGTGTTTCGCGCCCTTGGAGCGTAGGAACTTCAATCGCTCCGCCTAAAACGACTTGTGTGTAAGTAGTGGGCAGTCTCAGGATCAGATTCGGCCCATCTCGTTGAAACAGTGGGTGCTCACGCACGGAGATGAAGCAATAACAATCTCCGGGAGGACCCCCTGAAGTACTCGGCTCACCTTCACCTGCCAGTCGAACACGCATGCCGTCGTCGATGCCGGCTGGAATGGCCACTTCCAGCCGAACAGCCTTGGACTCCAATCCATGACCTTGGCACGCCAAGCACGGATCAGTGATCCGCTGACCTGCACCGCCACAATTCGGGCAGGTAGTCTGGACCGAAAGGATACCCGCCTGCTGCATCACTTGTCCTTGACCACCACAACGCACGCATGGTTGCGGTGCAGAACCTGGTTTGTTTCCGCTACCGTCACATTGTTGGCAAATCTGCCGTCTTTCAAACTGGACTGACTTGGTAACGCCTCGAGCAGCCTCTTCTAATTCCAGAGTAACCTGGCACTTGATATCGGCACCACGGCGTGCGCGCCGAGAGCGGCGGCTGCCGCTGAAAAAATCTCCGAAAACACCTCCACCAAAGATGTCACCAAAGGCTTCAAAGATCTCCGATACATCCGTGTATTGCGGCCCAGCATTTGCTCCCTCGAAAGCGGCGTGTCCGAAGCGATCATATTGAGATCGCTTCTCGGCGTCGCCCAATACCTCGTAGGCTTCCGCCGCTTCTTTAAACAATTCAGTCGCTTCCTCGTCGTCTGAATTGCTGTCGGGATGATACTTGATGGCCAGTTTACGATAGGCCTGCGCTATTTCGCGCTCGCTGGCATTTCGCACAACACCCAGGACTTCGTAATAGTCTCTTTTTTGAGCCATCCGAAACAATGTGTCCCAGGAGAAAGTAAAAAATACTTGTCGTCTATCCGGTCGACATGACGTTCGATCCGATCACAACGGAAACCGTTTCCCAATTATATGTGGCATATCCGGTGACCGATGCGCTGATTTCTATTACCACTTGGAGCCTGGCCACCATCAAACAAAACGGGCCACTCCGACCAGCGGAAGTGGCCCTGGATCGTGTTCCTTGAGGGGGGGACCAGTCACCAAGCTGGCGGTGACAACGCGCGGCTTAACGCACGCTACCTTCGACTCGCTGCTTGTCCTTATCTTCATCCTCAAGGTTGGTCACTAAAGCTTCGGTGGTCAACATTAAGCCCGCGATACTGGCCGCATTGGCCAATGCGGTCCGCACGACTTTAACCGGATCAATGACACCCGCCTTGTACATATCGACGTACTCGTCAGCATTGGCATTGTAGCCAATGTTGTTGGACTTTTGATTGACTTCGTCGACAATCACCGAGCCATCTTTGCCACCATTGTCAGCAATTTGCTTCAAGGGTGCCGAGAGTACGCGGCCGATAATATCAACGCCAACCTTTTCATCGCCTTTGGCGCCGGAGCGGGACGCACTAACGGCTTCCTGGCAACGCAGCAAGGCAACACCACCACCAGGTAGAATTCCTTCTTCGACGGCGGCCCGAGTCGCGTGCAGAGCATCCTCGACCCGTGCTTTCTTTTGCTTCATCTCAGCTTCGGTTTCAGCTCCAACAGAGATTACGGCCACGCCACCGGTCAGCTTTGCTAACCGCTCTTGCAGCTTTTCTCGATCGTATTCACTGTCCGTGCCCTCGATCTGATGACGAATCTGCTGAATCCGCTTTTGGGTATCTTTGGTATCACCAGCGCCCTGGACGATCGTGGTACTGTCCTTATCGACCGAGATCGTCTTGGCCTTGCCAAGATGTTCCAGAGTTAAATTCTCTAACTTGATCCCAAGGTCCTCGCTGATCATCGTGCCACCTGTGAGCACTCCGATGTCGCCCAGCATGGCTTTGCGACGGTCTCCAAATCCTGGAGCCTTGACAGCACAGATATTGAGGACACCTCGTAACTTATTGACCACCAAAGTCGTCAGCGCTTCGCCTTCGATATCTTCGGCAATGATCAACAAAGGCTTGCCAGTCTGGCTCACTTTTTCCAAGATCGGAACCAATTCTCGCAAGTTCGAGATTTTCTTTTCGTGAATCAGGATGAGTGCATCCTCCAACGTACAAATCATCTCCGATGGACGGTTGATGAAATAAGGCGAGATGTAGCCCTTGTCGAACTGCATCCCATCTACAAACTCAACGGTCGTTTCTCGAGTCTTACCTTCCTCGACCGTAATCACACCGTCTTTACCTACTTTCTCCAAAGCATTTGCCAGCTCTTCCCCAATCGCCATGTCGTTATTGGCACTAATCGCACCAACATTTGCGATTTCTTCTTTGCTGGAAACAGGCTTCGCCATGGACAACAGCTTTTCTTCCGCTGCGCCAACAGCTCGTTCGATGCCACGACGGATGGCTGTCGGATTACTTCCGGCTACCACATTTCGAATCCCTTCTTTAAACACGGCACGCGCCAATACAGTGGCGGTTGTCGTACCATCGCCAGCAATATCCGAAGTCTTACTAGCAACTTCGTTGACAAGCTTGGCACCCATGTTTTCAAAACGGTCCTCCAATTCGACCTCCTTGGACACAGTCACACCGTCTTTCGTAACCGTGGGACCACCAAACGACTTGTCAATAATCACATTTCGACCGGTGGGGCCCATAGTGATCGCTACTGCATCGGCCAATTTATCGACACCCCGCAGCATTTTGGCCCGCGCGTGATCTTCGAATAGTAGTTGCTTAGACACGCTCTAGGTTTCCTTATAAAAATGAAGTTTTCAGATAGTTTGTGCTTTGACTGTAAATGGCCATCCTTGACAGCAAATCAACGTGCGGTGAATCCATTGGTGCAGCCCAACAAGGAATTTAGACCATAACCGCCAGCAACACGGCTTGGCTCCGATCCCACCGGCATGCAGCTCAGTTACTGAAGGATCTTGGCAAGGATGTCGTTTTCTCGCAAAATCTTGTACTCTTCACCGTCGACTTCCACGTCCGAACCGCCATATCTTCCATAAATGACTTCATCACCTACAGTCACCGACAGCTCGCCACGCTTGCCGGCATCAGTCAAGCGTCCCGGCCCTACCGCCACCACGATGCCACGCTGCGGCTTTTCCTGAGCTGCGTCTGGCAAAACAATCCCACCAGCCGTCATTTCTTCAGCCTCTGACGCCTCGACAACAACTCGGTCGTCCATTGGTCGCAGTTTGAACTTGGCCATAACTATTTATCCTTTAAATGTAAAGTTGATTGGTCTTCGTAAGTAATATTCTGCATGCGATTTCGAGCATCCAGCCGCATTACATCATGCCGCCCATGCCGCCCATGCCGCCCATGCCGCCCATGCCGCCCATGCCGCCCATGCCTCCCATGCCGCCCATGCCTCCCATGCCTCCCATGCCTCCCATGGGATCCATGCCTCCGCCCATGCCATGATGGTCATGGTGATCCGGAGCCTCCTCCTCTTCGACAGGGATTTCTGTCACCAGAGAATCAGTGGTGAGCAACAAAGACGCGACACTTGCCGCATTCTGCAGAGACGTACGCACAACCTTAGCCGGGTCAATAATGCCAGCCTGAATCATGTCACAATAATCGCCCTTGTCGGCATTGTAACCTTCGTTCTTACCTTTTTGACCACGCACCCGATTCACCACAACCGCTCCGTCGACTCCAGCATTATTAGCGATCGATCGCATAGGAATCTCTAGTACAGCTTTAATGATGTTGGCGCCGAGCTCTTCGTCGCCACTCACATCCAACTTGGACAAAGCCTTTTCAGCACGAATCAACGATACGCCACCGCCCGGCACAATACCCTCTTCCAATGCAGCTTGCGTCGCCGATTTGGCATCTTCCAACAAGGCCTTTCGTTCCTTCATTTCCGTTTCCGTAGCAGCGCCACAGTTAATCTGCGCGACACCACCTGCCAACTTTGCCAATCGCTCCTGCAGTTTCTCACGATCGTAGTCACTGTCAGTCACCTCGATCTCGCGCCGAATCTGATCAACCCGACCCTCAATATCGCCCTTGCTACCAGCACCGCCGACGATCGTGGTGTGCTCGGACGTGAGATTAATCTTGCGAGCCTTACCCAAGTCAGACAACTTGACGCTGTCCAGATCAATGCCCAGATCCTTGTAGACCGCTGTAGCCTTAGTGAGTGCCGCAATGTCACCCAACATCGCCTTGCGGCGATCTCCGTAACCAGGTGCCTTGACGGCACACACATTGAGGATGCCCCGCATCTTATTCACAACCAGAGTCGCCAGAGCTTCACCCTCAACATCCTCGGCGATAATCAACAATGGCTTGTTAGCTTTGCTCACAGCCTCCAGGATTGGCACCAATTTTTTAGCACTGGATATCTTCTCTTCGTAGATCAACACGAAAGCACCAGAGAGTTCGACCGTCTGGGCATCCGCATCAGTCACAAAATGAGGTGACAGGAAACCGCGGTCAAATTGCATACCCTCAACCACCTCGACCGTCGTCTCACTACCACGACCCTCTTCGACCGTAATCACACCATCCTTGCCGACCTTCACAAACGCCTCAGAAAGCACACTACCAATCGCTGGATCATTATTTCCGGCAATAGTAGCAATCTGCTGAATCTCCTTACGATTC
>JAKVBZ010000299.1 GCA_022448645.1 Pirellulaceae bacterium | reverse complement strand
GATACTATTATCGCGAAGCGGCGTAGGATGGCGACAACGTTTCGCTGCCAGTCCGCGCCGAACGTGCGCGCGAAGACTGTGAAACAGGTCGATCTCGGATCGTAACCCCCATCGGATGCAGTGAATCGGAATCCACGTTCGGCTCAATTCCCATCCGATTTACGACGACTCAACCAGGTTTTTGAGGAGCAAACGCGCCGATCTAGTTTTTTGACACTACGGGCAGCACTACCGTGGTTCTTTTCGAGCGTCTCTCAGGCATCGGGGTAGGCCTCTTGCACCCAGGCCACCGCATCGGCCGGGAAGAGGGCCAGTTTGCGATCGTAATCGGCGGCGTCGGACGGATCGTACAGCCAGCCCGCGGCGGCCAGTGCGTCACATACTTCGTCTTCGAATTTGATTTCGGTGTGGATGCTCATTGGTTACCTATCCCTGACTCGGCAAGAAACGGTTTCAGCCACGAGCGTTGCCATTGATCTCGCCCTGGAATGTCCTTGACGATTCTTGCTCCATCACCGATTCCAATCAGGGTGCTCGCGTGATTGTGCTTATCTTGAAATTCTCTTACGGCACGCAACGGATTGCCCGTCGCCCATACATCAAATAGTTGACGTGCTTTGTCATGCGATTCAGTTACGAGTATATCCATTTCGCTACCACCGGGGTTTGACCTCTTTGACCACCAGAAATGAATCACTGCCGCCTGCTTTTTCTCACACAACGTAAGCAAACTACGAATGATCTCATGATCGATGTCGCCTTCGTTAATGTCTGTTGCCTTGTTTAAATCAAAAGACTCAACGCAGCGAAACGGATCCACGACCAACAGGAGATGATCCGGTTCGGTGAGCCACTTACGTTCATCGTAAAACGATTTTTGTCGTGGTTCCTGGCGATAACCACTAACGGCCTTTTTCAATCGCTTGTAGGTGTCTTCGTCCTTTTCAGTGAGACGAATCTCGAACGTCGAGTCGTTTCCTGTTCTGGTCAAATAGAGGACGGCCTGCTTGGCACTGCCCGGATACTTGCCAAGGTTGGACGATTCAAACCACCAACTTTTTAGTAGGTCAAGATACGCATCCCCCGCTGCGATCTGGCCTTCCGCTTCGCCACCGGAGTCTGCAAACTGCTTACGCATGGTTTGCCAAAGCACAATGTCTCGAAGATTACGAATGTGCGCTGGCTTTGTTTGGTTCTTTTCAAGGTAAACACCGGCACCGGCATGCGTTTCGGAGTAGGTGAGCGTAGCCCACGAATTGGTGCGACTTAATACTTCCAATGACAGGGCATGCTTCATGCGGTCGCCCGCATTGGCGGCCAATTGGTCCATGTTTACTTTCTTTTTCTTGGCCATCTCATGCGACCTCCTCACAAGCGTACTCTCGTACGGCGATTTTACCGGTGACCGCGGCGTGCATTAACTGGCAGGCTTGTGTTGCTCAATGGCGTCAATCATTACCTGACAAGCTTCACTAAAATCATGACTTCCAATCGCATCGTCAGCCGCTGTCGGGGCAGCCAAATGCTCAATGAATTTGGCTGGCTCTTCGAGGACTTCACCCCCATAGCTCCGGACAGCGTCAGCCATAACACCACAGGCTTCGTTGAAATCGTGATTCCTTCGCGCGGATTCCTTGTCCTTGATCAACAACTTCAAAAATTCTAGTACGTCAGCGATTTGCTCAGCCATATCAATATCCTTTGGGTTAAACGAGATTGTTTTTTAGTAAGAGCCGATTCAGCGAAACTCATGCGACCTCCTCCGTCGCGAATTCCCGTACGTCGATCTTACCAGTAACGGCGGCGGAGATGAGGGCGGTGCGAAAGAGAAAGCGAAGGCAACGTGCAAAAGAAATCGCCCAAGCCTTTATGTATTGCGGACTTGGGCGAGGAAGTGCAAGCCAGTGCGACTGACTGCGAAAGTAGTGGAGGAGGGACTATGTACGAAAAAAAAGTTACACCAAAAACAGCGGGAAAAGTGACAAAAAAACAAGTTAGCCTTCGCACGACTGACCAAAAAGCTGACCACTTCGCGCAACGCCAGCGGCGACGCAAAGGGGGCGGCGATTCTGTCGAGGCCGAGACTCATTCCGACGCCGACGCCCCAAAGGCGGTTACCAACATGTTCGCACGAACTGAAACGGGCTCGCCGTTAATCTACCACCCAATGACGGCCAGTTACCGAGTAAATGACACCTGAACTCGCGACGAGTGACAGACGGGCGGTATCGCGTTAACGCGGTAATTGTTCAGCGACGGACGTGGTAAGCGATGGGCAGGGGGACGTGCAAAAGCGGAGGGAAGGCGGGCAGAATTCGTCACCCGCACGCGCGAGGGGCTGGTTGGAGGGTCTTTCGCATTTGGCCGTATTAAAGTGAGTTGAGCCGAGTGCGAGCTTCGCCAACACGGCTTGAACCATCGAATATTTTTCTATCTTCGTAAACAGTTGAGCAATCATACGGGTAGCACTTCGACTGCAAC
>JAKVBZ010000298.1 GCA_022448645.1 Pirellulaceae bacterium | reverse complement strand
CTGCGATTCGTCCTTTAATCAAGGGCGTTCTGCATATGTTTGTTCTATTGCTGCGGAAAACGAAAATCATTTCGTGAAGACGGTGAGCCGGAAGTTAGCGCTTCGGACTCACCTAACTGCCCGAACCTTGGATAGAAGGATCGAGAGCTGTGAGCAGCTTACTGAAACGCAATGCGCATTTCACCGGCCCGCTGCCGATCTCTTCCGCCCGGGTTTCCATTCCGCGATGACGCTGCGCGAAGTGGCGATCATGTGATCTCAAACACTCGCCACGGACGGCACAATGTAAGGAGCTGAACAATGGCAAGTGTTGAAACACTTCCAAACGGACGACGGAAAGTACGGTTTAGAGATTATCGTGGAAATGAGCGAGCTCTGGCCGTCGGAAAAATACCAAAACGTGCGGCTGAGTCAGCGGCTAAGCACATTCAGGGACTGGTCAACGCGAAGATCGGCGGGCTGCCACCTGAACCCGATCACATGAAGTGGGCTGCCGATCAGAAACCCCGCATTGTGGACTATCTGGCAGGTCTCGAACTAATTCCTCCACGTGTGGCAACGGAACCTGAACCCGAACCAGATCCCGTCCCGATGTTGGGAGCGTGGTTCGATCAGTACATCAATGGACGGCGGAAGATTGCCGACTCCACAAAAACAACGTGGAAGCGAGCAAAGCGGCTGGCTGTCAATCATTTCGGCAACGATCGTCCAATAGATCAGATCACGATTGCTGATGCTTTAGAGTGGTTCGAAAAGATGCAAGACACTCACGCAGAGAACACAGCGCGCAAGATGATCGGTATTACACGGCAAGTATTCAGGCGAGCCGTGAAGGCCGAACTGATCACAAATAACCCATTCAACGATGATGAGCTACCGGTAACCATTGGAGCAAAAGAGAAGCAGTACATCGAACTCAGCGTTATTGCGGATTTGGTCAAGGTACTGCCTTCCACGGAATGGAAAGCCGTGGTCGTATTGGCTCGCGTGGCAGGGTTGCGAACACCCAGTGAACCATCGTCACTGAAATGGTGCGATATCGACTGGGAAAATAACCGTATGGCAGTTCAGGATCTAAAGCGGAAGAAAACGAAAAGCATTCCGCTGTTTCCGGACGTACGGAAGGTGCTCGAGGATCTACTGGAGGTAACTGGCGGCGGTGAGTACGTTCTGCGAGCACTCCGTGAAAAGTCCGGGAATTGGGGAACACCGCCAGAGAAGATGATGACACGGGCAGGCATCAAGCCGTGGCCAGCGTTGTTCAATTCTTTGCGGTCATCCGCTTCGATCGACGTTGAACGAGAGTACGGTTCCACGGCCGAAAACGAGTGGATTGGCCATAGCGAACACGTGTCGCTGAAACATTACCGTCGAACCACGGAGACTGACTACGCAGCAGCGGTTGCCAGCAGTCCAAAAATGGACACGAGGATGGACACAAACCTGCACGAATTGGAGCGAACGATGGACACAGAACAGGTGTTGAAACGTCGGGAACCTGTTGTAAATCCCTATAAAACAAGCGTTTTGGCGAATTCGCCAAAACGCTCAAGGTGGTCCCTACAGGACTCGAACCTGTGACCTTTCGGATGTGAACCGAACGCTCTAACCAACTGAGCCAAGGGACCGGATTTGATGACATCCGTCTTCTACCGGCTTGTCATGGCCTTATCAACATTACCAACTCTGTCAGACCCAGATTTCACAATCGTCAACCACAGATAACAATCTGTCCCACCAGAGAAATCGCGAACTTTGCGGTTAAAACAGCCCCGGATACAGAGGCTCTGACAACAGCGATGGAACTGGTTTTGCTGGTGCCCACTCGATATTCAGGAGATGGCCGACACTATGGCTTTGTGGGGAATTCCTGATATCGTGCCAAACGAAACAGTGGTATCAGATTCATTCGATGACGGAACCTGCGGTGACACGAATGCGGTGGTTCTGTGCAGTTGTTCGGCCCCGATAACGGTATCCTGAATGGCGACAGTGAGTGACGAATTGCAAGACGTCGGCCTTATTGGAATCGGTCTGCTTGGCAGCGCGCTTGCAGAACGTCTGCTGCAGGCAGGATTGACCGTCCACGGCTACGACACGTCCACGGCGGCCCTGGACAGTTTTGCCGCAATGGGTGGGTATTCCCTCGACAACGTAACGTCGTTGCCATTCGACGCAGGAACCATTGTACTGTGCTTGCCGAATTCCACGGTCGTGGAACAGGTCCTGACAACCATTCAACCGCATCTGCAGCCGGATACGGTGATTATCGACACCACAACAGGCGATCCTCGACGGACGCAGGTATTGGAAGAAACTCTGCGGAACATCAATGTCGAACTGGTCGATGCTACCGTGCTGGGATCCAGTAACGTGACCCGGCGGGGCGACGCGGTTCTTATGGTAGGAGCCTCTTCAACGGCGTTCGATCGGTGCCAGCCGATCCTGCAGGCAATTTCCAACACCGTCCATCATTTGGGGCCGACC
>JAKVBZ010000297.1 GCA_022448645.1 Pirellulaceae bacterium | reverse complement strand
CACTCCAGGTTGCGGACGATCGCTTGACGTTGGAAACATATTCACCGTTGGGACCTATTCTGGCCTGGCTTGCCAGCCTGCCCCTTGAGGAAATTCGTGTCGAACCTGTTGGCTTGCGATCGTTGTATGAACGTTTTCATAGCGCTGAAATCCTGGCAACATAACCAGTTGTTGCGGTCAGCTTTTTTCGCCTTTTCACACCGCGATACACAACACTGGTCGCTGAGTACATTGCTGTTATGAATCGAGCATTGGTCAAGAAGTGTATTTCCGACTCGCAGTGGCTATTCCTGTCGCTGGCAGTTCTGTTGTTTGTGTTTTGCTGGTTTCGTGTCTGGATTGTCAGCTTTCTGGAGATGCCCAGTTTTGCGGCAGTGGTACAACCGCTGTGGGAGAAATTTGGCCAATTTTCTCCAGTTGCGTTGGATCATCTTCTCAGTTATCCCGGCCGTGTCGCTTTGACATTCGTAGAACCATTGGTATTTCTCTCGATCGTAATTTGGGGCATTGCGCGTGGATCCGATGCTGTGAGCGGTGAGCTCAGCCGCGGAACCATGGAAATGGTGATGGCGCAACCTGTCAGCCGGTTGCAGGTGCTTTACACCCATGTGGTGGTGACAGTCGCAGGACTTGTCCTGCTTTGTTTTTGCTGCTGGTTCGGAATCCTGGTTGGCGTTGTAACGACTCAGATTGTCGAGCCAGCGACCCGACCGAGTTGGACAATTCCGGGGACGGAGTGGACTTTTTCCTTACCGCTAGGCCGCGCCGAACCACGTGTCGTCGGGTTGGCGACGAAAGTGAATTGTCGGGATATGATCCCAGCGGCGATCAATCTTCTTTGTCTGGGTTTTACAATGTCCGGATTGGCGACTCTGTTTTCGTCATGGGATCGGTACCGTTGGCGATCTATCGGGATTGTCTCTGGGATCTTTATTCTGCAGATGATGGCCAAGATTGGCGCTAAGTCGACAGATTCACTGGGATTTCTCCAATGGACCACATTTCTTTCCGCCTTTGAGCCGCAGATTCAAGTGCAAGTTGCTGTTGACTATCCCGCACAGCTCTGGTCCTGGAGATTACTTGATGTGGCCGGCGAGACGGGCGGATTAGGGCCGTTGAGCAGTAATGCGATTCTGCTGAGTATTGGTCTTTTGTCCTATTTGACAGCGACTTGGATCTTTTGCCGTCGCGATTTGCCTGCGCCGATCTAGTGGCCAGCACACCGCCAGATATTGGAGCAACATTGGCGCGGCGTATTGTCTATACGGTCCAGCGTACGTGTGGATCACCGGGAGTTCTGTCTGGCAGTTCGACAGGCATTTTGACGGTAATGCGGGTCCCTTTCCCCACGGTACTTTCGATGGTGGCACCGCCGCCAAACAAACGCGCGCGTTCATGGATTCCGGACAAGCCACCACGGTCGTGCGGAACTTGTGCAGGATCAAACCCGATTCCGTCGTCGTGGATTTCCAGGATCAGATTCCTTTCATCAACTTGTGTCAGTCGAAGTTCTGCGGACGACGCTTGACTATGCCGACGGATATTTGTCAGCGACTCTTGTGCAATGCGAAACAGAGTTCCTTCGAGAAGAGGCGGCAGTCTCGAAAAAGGCGCGCGATGCACGAATTCGAATGTGGTTGAGCTGCGTTCTCGCTCTTGTGAGACAAGTGAATGTAATGACTCGACGATTCCCATTTCATCAAGGATCATCGGCCGGAGTTCGTCCATCAGCCGTCGCGCTTCATTTGTAGCTCGCTCCAGAAATTCCAATGCCTGTTTGAGTTCTGCGGGTATTTCTTGCTGGCGTGTGTGGTAACCATTTTGCAACGCCTGAAGCATCATATGTGCGGCGACGACATCTTGCGTGAACCCGTCGTGAATTTCGCACGCCACAAGGCGTCGCTCTCGGTCCTGCAGGTCAAGCAACTGGCGCAGAAGGCGTTGTTCAGCATTTAACCGCTGTTCTACTGCTTTACGCTGGCTGACATCTTCGATGATCGAAAAACAATGACCTACCGGGTGCGATGTGGCCGGTACAATCGTGCAGGTTACACGCGTCCAGATAGCACGCCCGCTCTTGTGCAGGAAACGCTGTTCCACATGAAATGTCTGGCGTTTGGAGCTCACCAATTCGGCAAACAGTTGACGTTCTTGCGCCTGATCTTCTGGATGCAAGATTGTTGCCACCTCGATCCCGATCAGATCGTTGACCTGATAACCGAGCATGCCACAGAAAGCCCGATTTGTTTCCAGGATGCGGCTTGACGGTTCACAATCCGTACTCAACATGCCAAGTTTCGATTGCCGTAGGAATTGACGCAAACGATCTTCGCTGGCGTGTTGATCGGTGGATTGCTCAGGTGGCATCACATCTTACACCGCAGATAGGAGGTGTCGTGGTGGCTCGGCGCCGGCTAGTTTGCAGCGAGGCTGCGCGGCAGACTATATACCGATAAACGGCACGATATCGAGAAACGTACTAACGGCAGCGTTG
>JAKVBZ010000296.1 GCA_022448645.1 Pirellulaceae bacterium | reverse complement strand
ACTGGCCGAATTCGTTCGCACTCGCTCGTAACCGTCACGCTACACGCCGCAATATCGCGCTCGCTCGCGATTTGCGTCAACGAGTCACCTTCCTAACGAATCGAATTAATTTCGACCGTGAACGGATCCCGGTATAAATCACCGCATTGGACCGGAATTGAATTCCTGAATCGGCCCAGTCTTACCATGCGAATCAATCCTCGCCAGTCGGGGAAAACGCATAAAAGCCTGTTTTCCTGCCTGGTAATCTGTTTGACGGTCTTCGTAAAACAGAAAACTTAGCCGCCACGCCCCTCCCTGACGGCACACTCCCACTACGCTGTACCTTGATGTTTTATCTTGAATGCGAACAGGTCCTCTTGCACTCAACGACTTCAAACAAGAGGCCTTAACGGGAATCATCATCCAAGCTTTTGGATAAGCCCAATTGAAGGCTGAAACGCGATCTAACAAATGCTTCGCGCAATTCGCAGGTAATTGGGCCGATCGCCAGACGTTTGATGGCGATACTGGTGTACGACTTGCCCGTCATTTAGCAAAAACACACCGGGCATTTGAAACCCGTCGCCAGCCAAACGGCCGATACCGTGTCCTCGCATAAAAGCGCTGAGCCCTAAACACCAGACGCGTGGTCCAAGCAGCTGTAAGAACGATCCACGTTCGAGTCCAAATTCACGATAAAGATCGCAATGAGGATCACTGAAATGAACTACGTAGGATAGACGATAATCGGATCGTTCTTCACACGGATTCGCACCCTTCGACATGTGTACCACAGCAACCTGAATTCCCTCACGAGCAAGGTCAGCCTCTACCCCTTTCAGGTCTGACAAAGCTTGACGATGAAAGGTGCACCCAGCGTGCCGCAGGAATACGGTAAGTACCGGTCCATCGAATGACATTTCGCGGAGCGTCTTGCCATTGTCACCAACAAGGGAAGACATCGCCGACGTCGACGTATTTTCTAAGTCCCTTATGAGTTCGGGATCGGTCAAAGATCGCATCGCCTGCCAGAGGATGACTCCGAATGGCAACCACCAAATAAGGTCATTCATGAAAATTGTGATCCCGAAGGACAGCGGTAAGCTGCCACGGAACACAGCCATCACAAAACCGATCGGACCAAAGACTTTACCGAGCAGACCGACGAACACGATCGGCCAGTGTCGGAAAGGGTCGTGAGCCGCAATCCAGTAGCCGATACCGTAAACTCCGACAATCATGCCAATGCACTGCCACAACTCTGGATAACGGGGCGGAACGATGTCCGCCCAGTTGAATAACAGACTGGGGTTGAGGACCACGATCGATCCCCATACCAGGTTGTAGATCGCAGCCAGGCGAAGAACTGTGGTCATCCAGCCAGGAACTGTTTTCATTTGCCAGTTGATCTCATCTTTCCCAAATCAAATCACGCTCCAGGGCCCTCGTCGTGCACCCGTGTGTTCGTGGAAGTTTTCAACAACCAAGAAATATCTTGTGAAACGACATCCATCAAGTTTCGAGGGCCAGCGTTCCTTCACAACATCATCGATGCTTATTTCTAGGGCAAAACTGGGTTTCGACAAGTCTACCAACAGCCAGTCATCGATACCGATCAGGGAAGAATGCCTGATTCTCAGCCGTTTTTGCCTAAAATCTCCGTCAACGCTCGACTCGATAAGTTTTTACAGCAGCGTTTCGAGCCGCACACGTCGTCTCCCCCGGATCGGCTCGCTCAGTAAGCCGAACAACGTTCAAGCACGAGGAACCCTGCTCACGAATTAGAGACGTAAACACCTTTCAAATCTATATTTAAGACGTTTAAAGACTCGTTAGAAATTCCTATCAAGCCCCCCACCCGCGGAACAAATAACGGGGTTGCGGGACCGTGGCGATCGCTTCCCTGGGGAAATGAACTGCATGGATGCGGACAGCGACCCAGATGCCCCGGGACTACAAGGAAAAAACCTGAATTTTAAATTGCCGGAATGCGGATTGTGAGACCTCGATGCCCAAAACCTAATTTTCAGAGTTAGCCAAACGATCGGCATGTACCTGGACGGAGAGGAATTCATCACCCACACAACAACCGATACCCAATCCACCGCGATTGCATCTAGACAGGAATTCTAGTCGCCAGATACGATCGGTTCGTCACAAGGCAAAATGCTCTCTGGAGTATCGAACTCAGCCGCCATACCAGAACTACCCTTCCGTTCGTGGATCCGTGGTTTGACGCCAAGCCCTCGCAGGCCACCGCCCGATCAACCGCATCGGTACGATCGTCCGCGAACGCTCACACCACTTCGACAGCCCCTTAACGATGATGCATCTAGGCAGCCCCCTTGTCGTAGCCTTCGAGCTCGATCGCTCGAACAACACGACGGATCCCTGTCATGAATGCGGCGACGCGAAGACTGACATGATGTTCGCGAGACACTTCCCAAACGTGTTCGAAAGCGCGCATCAACATTGAATCCAATTCTTGACGAACTCGATCAATCGACCAACGGTAATGTTGGCGATT
>JAKVBZ010000295.1 GCA_022448645.1 Pirellulaceae bacterium | reverse complement strand
ATTCTTTGCCGCCACCATGCATATCCCACCCGGGTGAGGTTACTGTGACAAATCGACACCCGGATTCACACAGCCGGCGTGCTAAGAGCATTTGTTTTCCGAGCGTGACCGGGGAAAACTGATTGGCATAGCTATTCCGGCTTTGCACATCGCTGCCAGGAACAAACATCGAGGTATCATATCGTTCGATTAAAGCAGGGTCTTCTTTAGACAAATCAAAAGCATGCCCCACTCCACGGACAAGCACGTCAAAGGCATTTTGCTGAAAAACGTTAAGTGCTGTCACCTCACTGGTTCCATCCACCCCCCGCCGCAACTGATCGAGTCGGGCCAAAAGATGTCGACGCTCGTCAAGCCGACTTCCATCTACATGCAAGCGCATGTTCTCGATAATGTCTCCCCCTGAACTAGGATCAAATGGTTTATAGGAGGATGGTAAAGTTCCTGTTTGAGATACACGCTCCGCATTGTAGTAGAGATCTTTGTCATCAGAGTTAATCGCGCGCGAGGTAACCAACACATTTTGGGGCATCCCACTCGAAGGATCTGAAATTCCTGCCACACGAGTAAAAAGTGACCCCATCATCGCACCCGTCGAGTTGCCGCCAGCCATGACATGCTTTGCTGCGGGACCATGACTCGAAATGCCATGCCGATAGGAACGGACAATCGCCATGCGATCGGCCCAGGAAGCCAACTTCGGCAAGGTTCCACCAAAAGTGACCCCTGGTAGCGATGTCGAGACTTCGCCGGTGATGCTGCGAATCTCTTGCGGTGCCGTCATCTTGGGATCAAACGTCTCAAACTGTGTCGGCCCCCCCTGCATATTTAACACAACCACGGACTTATCCCGTACGACACCCTCGGTGGCTGCTTGTGCTTGCAGCATTCCAAGGTCGCTTAAGGACATGCCGCCGATGGCGCAAGCCCCAATGCGCAACATTTCCCGACGACCGTAGCGACTTACTTTGCGTCCCGATGAATTGCAAACGGTGAGCATCTTGGGCATCCTTCTCAGCTAAGCTGGCCAAGCGTCCCCTTCGCCAGAAAAACGCAGCAACAACAAAACATCCTCTGCAGAGTGCCTAATGTAACCTAAGCACCCCATTGCTGCGAGTTCGATGCTGTCATCCCAATTTCAAAATAGGCGGTTTTGTTCGGAAATAACGATGATTTCGTTTGTAGTGAATCCCTGCTGGTTTGACGGTCGATCCAAAAATGAAACCGCTCCCTGCGTTTTTCTGTAATCTGCCCGACCCCATCCCTGAAACCGTCTTTCTTGAGACCCCAAAATGCTACTGCGTTTCAGTCAACTTGCTACTCTTGTCTTCTCTCTTCTGGTTAACGTGGCTTTGGTCCGGGGTACCGAAGTCATCACAGACGACGAGGTGGACTCAATTAAGATCTCTCTCAACAGCCAGGAGGACGAAGGCGAGCTCCCTCCGATTATCGTTCGCCCGGATAACAGTTCAACACGGTCAACCGCCCCTGGAGATTCTGCCAATTCATCCGATTTCCCCAAGCTGTCCGACCTTCAGTTAGGCCAATCGCCGCCCCCGTTCCGCGACACCACGGGGGTTCTGCGCGGATCTCAGTCACTCTTCGACACAGCGGCCGCCGCATCAATTCGATCGCAAGCAGCAATCCTCGAACGTCAGGCCCCCGATATGTTTCACGCCTTACAAAACGAAGTCGGCGTACTGATGCAGCGTACCGCTGCAGGACAAGCCTCTCCCTTTGTTCGCGGTTTGACGGGACAACAAGTGCTGATCTTAGTGGACGGGATTCGACTCAATAACTCTTTCGTGCGGCGCGGACCCAATCAATATTTCAATACGATCGATCCTGGGATGCTCGACCACATTGAAGTGCTGCGAGGACAAGGCTCGGTGCTGTGGGGCTCGGATGCGATCGGTGGTGCCATCAATCTGGTCACGCGCAGTCCGCACCTTCCGACTGGCGGCCAAGGCCCCTATGCTGCCAGAGAATTCAGCCAGTATTACAACACGTCCAATAGTTCCCCCTACAGTCGGCTCAACGTGGAAGGCTGGGTTGGCCAAGCCGGCATTTTTGCCGGCGGCAGTTTCTTGAACGTCCGAGATCTCGATACGGGCTTCGACGCCTTCCCCCGACAGCCTGGCACCAATTATCAGCAATATGCTGGGGACATCAAACTGAACTATATGTTAAGTAACCAAGAGTTACTGACCTTTTCACTGCAGCACTTCCAGCAAGATGACCTGCCGCGCAGCGATCGATTTCCTGGCTATCCGGCGGATCGCAACCAGAGCAACACCATGAGCCGGGCGCGGTTTTATGACCCGCAACAAAGGGACTTGGCCTATCTGCGTTATCAAGCTATTGAGCCACTTCCCATCATGGATGCTTTGACCGTCACGGCGTCGTATCACCGGCAACGTGAGAATCAAACACGAGGCGTTCCCACAACCCGTTTTCAGGAGACCGATGTCGGTACGATTGGCCTGAACGCTGTCGCTGCCAAAGAGTTAGATCAATTCGGAAAACTG
>JAKVBZ010000294.1 GCA_022448645.1 Pirellulaceae bacterium | reverse complement strand
GTCAACAATGCCTGGACCTGCAGGTCCGACATCGTACGATGTTCCAGGTCGAGCCAGATACAATCGTAATCATTGTGGGCCGCATGAAATACGAAACCTGGAACATAGTGGCCAAGGCACGTAGCGCGGGCGAGCTTGCCTTCTCGGATTCGCTGTAGAGTCTTGCTTTTTCTCATCAGTGATCTTTCGGTTATAGATTAGGCGGTAATATTTTCTTCAAATTCTTCAAGCCGATCGAGTCAACCCAACACGTGGAGCACGTCGTGATAGGTAGCGCCGATCGGAACGGATTGTTCCCCACGGACAACTCGAAAAAAACGTCGCAACTCTTCGGCCAGTATGCCGCTGGCGCTCCTTGTCCGTGAAAACCTCCAACGCCATAGGCCAATGATCCTGTTCGTCCCCGATCCGTACAACCCGTCTTGCTATCCGACGATCTCCACTAACTCGATCAACACGCCTTCGGGATCGCGACAATAGGTAATCTTGGCGAAGCCTTCCGAAGAGATGGTAGGTGCCACGTTGAACTCGATCCCTTCGGCCAACATTTTTTCGTGCAGAGCGTCGAGATCATCGACTTGCAGGGCAACGTGATTGCAACCTACATCGTAGGCGCGACGTGGTTCGGGTACGGGCTGAGGATGGGACAGGTACTGTAGCAGTTCGATGGACACACCGTCTTCTGCCTTCAATTTGATCATCCAAATATTCGCCCCGGGTACGCCTGTTACATCTCCGACCATTTGGCTGTCATCCTTAAAATCGGCCCAGACCTCCAGCCCTAACAAATCACGGTAGAAATGCAGGGACGCTTGCATATCACTAACAACAATTCCTGTATGCCGAATAGCTTTGACGACCATGATTCAATTTCCTTAAGCGAGATGAAGACGAACCACTCAGTTTGAGTAGCTACGTTTCTGTACGCGAAGAAACATGATTACAAATCCGCAGAGGATCAGCAACGCGTGGCAACCCGGTTCGGGAACAAAACTCACCGAGATGGTTCCCGTGGAATAGAGTTCCGAGTCATCCCACGCGAATCCTGACGGCAAATCGGGAAAGGACAGCTGTGTGAATTCGCCGGTGAGGGAACTGAAATCGAGGATATCAAAGCGGTCTCCGACATAAGGCTGAAAAGCGTCCAATAGAACCACGTCTAACTTACCCCCGAGGCTGGCCAGCCCAGCGACTTTAAGAACGTCATGCATCGTGCCAGCCTCCGTTCCAGCCAATTCGATCAAGAGAGTTCCAGCTTCACTCTGTGAGTAGTTCCCATCTACGGGTAAAACACCCGGGCTGCTTCCCGGTGAGACGGTGCCGCCGTTGTTATTCACATCCCCTGAAATGGCTGCTGATCCCGAACAAGATCCTTCATTGCAGTTGAATGTCCCACCAGATGTGAGCAATGCATTTCCGAACACAATTTCGCCAAGACCCGTTTTGGTCAATACACTGCCCAACAAGTTCACAGAGTTATTAAAGAACAGTGTCGCGTTGGAGGCAACATTCACCGTCGTCGAATTTACCAATTCAACAGACGCTTGAAATTCGTGGGTACCATTCAAAACATCGATCGCGGGCAATTCCAACGTATCCGCATTGGCGAGCAAACGAACGTGGTGCAGCCCGACAATGGCATAGGAATCACTGGGATTATCAAATTCGATGCGATTGACCGTGACTGGACTGGTAACGACGGCCACGGTCGACCTCGTAATGGATGGACTATCACCGAATACAGCAGTGTGCATGGAATTGTTCGGTGGAGCATCGCACTCTCGCCCCCAACTGTCTGGAAGCATCCAATCCCCCACGCCATCGGCCGTCCAAGTGAACTCTGGCGACACGGTAATATTGTTGGCAACGAATTCCCCGCCGTTGTTGAACTTGAACAGATCGGCCGTGCCGCCTTCGATTGTCAAATCGAGGTGATACTGCGAACCACCGTCGTGATCGAGATTGACAATTTCCACCAGCCCCGTGTCGCGGCTCATCCGCTGCAGGCTGGAAATGCCGCTGGTCCCGAAATCAAATCCAAGATGGATTTGTTGACTGGTTTCACTGGGTGTCCCGTTGGGGTCGCTGAGTCCATTCAGCACCATAAAATAGACATCGTCAGCGTGACCGGCATTCGTAAAGCAGGGATGCAATGGCTTGAAATAACCGACAATCACGTCACCCTCCAAGCCGTCGTTTTTGCTACCTGGGTTCGTGGCGAACACATCCATCAGGTAGGGGTCGGCAGCGTTATCCCAGGTCGACAAGAAAACCGGGGGGTCGCTGGGAACGTCAATATAATGCGGTAGTTCGTTGTAGGTCACCACACCGCCGTCCAGATGGCGACCGTCGATAAAACGCACGTCCGTACTTACCAATCGCACCAATGCTGGTCCGAGATTCAGGCTTTGTCGATTGGTCTCCACCACTTGATGGAACAGCGGTGTCGGACTGTTCGTGCCTTGTCCATTGAAGAGAACCGGTAGAAGATGAGAGGCCCGCCAGTCGTAAATAAAGTTCGTCTTGACCTTCGCT
>JAKVBZ010000293.1 GCA_022448645.1 Pirellulaceae bacterium | reverse complement strand
AATTTGAGACGGCATTTGCGCTGGCTGCATTTCCTGACAACGTACGGCATGATGCGATGCAAGATCAGGAGGATCGGTCGCCTCAGCAGGCTTCAGCTGAGGCGGGCCAAGCGATGATCGAATCCATTGTTGCGAATACGGCGGAATTTCTGGCAGGTATGATCGAAGGCACTCAAATCGCAGAGATTCCGGACTTTCATTAGCCGTTGTTTCTGGGGAAAGTAACAGACAGAGACGTTTCCCAGTTTTTTGTTTCTAGTGTGTGAATCTCATCGCGATAGGATGACGAAGTCGCCGACAGCGCTCCTGGGGTAGCTTATGAACGGATCGTCTGAATGACCCTGGAACCGTTGTATGTTGCTGCGCTTGGGGTTGTCTTCGTTGCGGCGTTGTCCCGATCAACATTTGGGTTTGGCGAAGCACTGATCTCGATGCCGTTGCTCTCGATTCTGTTTACAACCGATGTCGCAGCACCCTGGGTTGCCTTGAACTCGATAACCATCGCGGGTGCAATTCTGATTCGAGATTGGCGCCAGGTTCAATTTTCTGGAGCCTGGCGTTTGATCCTGGCCGCCTGGTTCGGAATACCTGTTGGCCTATTGCTGCTGGAGGAGGTTCCGGAAAGCCTGGTAAAGTACGTGTTGGCAGGCGTATTGATTTCGTTTGGCACCTACCAGCTTTCACAACCAAGTTTATTCCGTTTGAAGAGCGACCGGTTGGCAGGCGTTTTTGGATTTCTGGCAGGCATTCTGGGAGGTGCGTACAACACAGCGGGTCCCGTACTGGTCATTTACGCAGCATGCCGTCGTTGGAGTCCAGCGGATTTTCGCGCTACCATCCAAGCATTTTCTTTGCCGACCAGCTTGCTGATCATTGCTGGCCATAGTCTCTCCGGCCGCCTGGACGCTGACGTTGGAAAGTACTTTGCGATATCAGTACCTGCCACACTGACGGCGGTGTTACTTGGTCACTGGTTGCACAAACAATTTCACCCCGAAGCCTTTACGAAGTGGGTCTACTTTTTGTTGATCGTGCTAGGTCTCGCGTTGATTGCCAGCACGTTTTCAGGCTTCCCGTGAAGTCGCTAGCCGTCAGTAATGGCAGTCGTAATGTCCAGGACAGCTTGTTGTCCGTCCCCGAATAGCATCCAAGTATTACTATTCGCAAAGAGTGGATTGGGGATTCCGGCAAATCCGGGACTAAGGCTGCGCTTAATGACAATTACGATGCGTGCTTGATCAACATCGATGATCGGCATTCCGGCGATGGGACTTTGGGGATCGGTGCGCGCCAGTGGATTGACGACGTCGTTTGCACCCAGGACGATGGCGACGTCGACATTGTCCATCATGGGGTTAATCTGATCCATTTCGATCAGCTGGTCGTAAGGGACATCAGCTTCAGCCAAAAGCACATTCATGTGGCCAGGCATTCGCCCGGCGACAGGGTGTATCGCATATTCGACACTGGTTTGTTGCGCTTCCAGAAGTTTGGAGAGGTTTCGCACTGCGTGTTGAGCTTGTGCTACCGCCATGCCGTAACCGGGAACGAAAACGACCCGTTGTGCCGCTTCGAGCATTAAGGCGACATTGTCCGCTGTGGTAATTTGGACATTGTCATAGATGTCTTCATCGCCAGTATTGTCTCCAGTTGCCATAACACCGAACAACACGTTTGTGAGCGAACGGTTCATGGCTTTACACATCAGCCGTGTCAGAATGATGCCTGATGCACCGACCAGCGAACCAGAAATAACGAGCACGTGGTTGCTGATCACAAATCCCGTAGCCGCGGCTGCCAGACCTGAGTAGGAGTTCAGCAGGGCGATTACCACCGGCATGTCTGCCCCACCAATGGGATTGACCAGGAGAACACCGATTGCAGAGGCCAGGATGACGGTCGGTATAAAGAGCCAATGGCCGGTCCCCAGACCTAGCAGGATCGTCAAGAGCAACATCAAACAAGCGATACCAATCGTGGTTGGCTGCTTGTAAGGAAAGGCGATTGGTTTCTTGAATAGATCCAGTTCTTGCAGCTTTCCAAACGCTACCAGGCTCCCCCAGAACGTAATCGCACCGATCACGCCAGAAATACCCACCGCTGTTCGTGAAGAAACCGTATCGGCTTTGTCGTGTAACAAGGCAGCGGCTGCGACAAGAACGGAAGCTGCGCCACCAAAGCCGTTAAAAAGTGCCACCATCTGTGGCATTTCTGTCATTTTCACGGTCAAGGCAAAGCCAACTCCGATAGCCGTGCCGACGAAGAGTCCGATGCCGACGAGCCAATGGTGGTCCAGTTCGCCCGACGCAAGTGCGAGCAGGATTGAGAGCACCATGCCCGTAATGCCCAGTACGTTGCCTTGCACAGCGGTGCGCGGATGAGACATCCGCTTCAAACCGACAATGAATAGCACAGCTGCTGCAACGTAGGCTAGTTGTGTCAGAGAAGATGTCACGATGTCATTCTCGGAGAAATTACTTTTTCTGGAACATGGATAACATGCGGTGGGTCACCAGGAAACCGCCGGTGACATTCGTC
>JAKVBZ010000292.1 GCA_022448645.1 Pirellulaceae bacterium | reverse complement strand
GGACTCGCGACCCAATAGGCTCCACATACTCCATCGTCTGTTTGCGAGTTTTAGGCATTGCTCAAGCTTGATAAAAGAGAGAACATAGGCTGAACTTTCAGGGAGCACTTCAAGACCTTTTGAAAATCTGAATTGTTTGCCACGAACAAGAGCAAACCAATCTGACTATCCGATCCTGGATCTGTGTACCAGGGTTTTGATTTTCACAATGAATTGGGTTTTGAAAAGCTCCCAGCTGTCAAAAATCCTACTTGGAAGTGGTTTGGCAGACAATACAAGTCATTCTATCAGACTGACAGGATCGTCCGCCAGCCTCATCGGATATCGTTGTCAGGTGCACTCGGCACCCTCTCTCTCCAAATCCATTACTTGGGCTTGTATTTCTGACTCAATTTGCCAGAATAAGGGGTTACCGACAGGTCGATCCGATTGACCTTGTTTAAGGCGTCGAAAATAATTTTGCTACGCCAGAGTGCAACGTGTATTGCACTAAGTTTTCAACAGAGTCACTCAATCACAAGTGCCGGATGAACGAGTAACAGATTAGCGAGTAACAGATTAGCGAGTAACAGATTAGCGACTACAAGTGTAGGGGAAGAAAAAATGCCAGAGGAAATGCAGGTTGCCTTACGCGATGAACGCGGCAAACGTCGCATTCGGCGACTGAGAACAAGTGGAGTGACCCCCGCTGTATTGTATGGACACGGCAAACCAAGCGTTGCTTTGGGAATCAACACGGCGGACCTATCAGCAGTGATTCGCCAAGGTACGCAGCTGGT
This sequence comes from Pirellulaceae bacterium, assembly GCA_022448645.1. The sequence goes on along the minus strand of JAKVBZ010000292.1, from coordinate 1,761 downwards.
GGAATTAGCAGGCAGCGCTGACGACACGGCGCTGGTCCGGGACATCCAATGGGACACTTTCGGACAAGAGATTTTACATGTCGATTTGATACGCGTGTCGGCCGACGAGATGATCGAGTCGGCAATAACCGTAGAGACTCGTGGCCAGGCTCCTGGAGTGAACCAGGGAGGTGTCATGGAGGTTGCCTTGCACCAGGTGACCATTCGATGTCCTGCCACATCGTTACCCGAAAAACTGGAACTGAACGTCAACTCATTGGAGATTGGTCAAGCATTGACGGCCGGCGACCTACAGCTTCCAGATGGCGCTGAATTGGTCACGGGAGCGGAAGAAGTGGTCGTCCAGTGCGTTGAACCGAAGGAAGAGCTAGAACCGGAAGAGACGGACATTACGGCCGAAGGGTTGGAACCCGAGGTGATTGCCCGGAAGGAGGCTGCTGAAGGGGAGGAGACGGACTAGTCGGCCCGCATTCTCCTTGGGAAGTTCGCCTTGGGAAGTTCGCCTGAGAAACTGAACAGTAGGTAATGAAACTCATCGTTGGCTTAGGCAACCCGGGAAAGAAATATCAATCGACTCGTCATAACGTTGGATTCGAGGTCATCGCCATCCTATCTCAACGTTTCGCGAGTGGAAAAGCAAAAAATCGTTTTCAAGGAGAAACCTGGGAAGCGAACATTCATGGCGAGCGTTGTTTATTGCTTTGTCCGTTGACTTACATGAACCTTAGCGGGCGAAGCGTACAACCGGCCCTGGAATACTATCGCATTCAACCTGATGAATTGCTCGTCATTTGTGACGATTTTCATCTAGATTTGGGAACCTTACGGTTTCGACCTCAAGGTTCCTCCGGAGGCCAGAAAGGACTAGCGGATATTATTCGCTGCCTGGGAACCGACGAGGTTCCTCGTTTGCGGATGGGAGTAGGACCTTTAACTGACCGATGGGACGCGGCTGACTTCGTCTTATCTCGGTTTTCGGGTCAACACCGAGAGTTGGCGCAAGAAACCATCCTGTCCGCCGCGGAAGGAGTGGAAAGTTGGATTAGCGAAGGGATTGAACAGTGCATGAACCGTTATAACGGCCTGCGACACGGTGACTAGACACAGACAAGACTAGCTACGGACACAGAATCATACGGAATTGACGCCAACAAACCTGTCAGGCACTGTAGTGGCCTGCCTGAATTGGATGGCCGGAAACAACACTAGTAGAGAACGTTATAGGAGCAAATATCTTGGCAGAGCACGTTTATGAAGGCATGTTTTTGCTTGACGCAGGGCGATTCGCCCGTGATCCGTCAGGAATCGCCGGACAAGTGACCACGCTGGTGCAAAACGCTGGCGGTGAATTATTAGCCAGTCGTTTATGGAACGAGCAAAAACTGGCGTATCCAATCAACGGCCAGCGAAAGGGCACCTATTGGCTGACATATTTCCGTTTGGACGGTGGGGCCCTCACCAAGTTGAACCGTGAAACGCGGCTTAATGACAACGTTCTCCGCAGCTTAATACTCAAAGTCGAACCCAGATTGGTAGACGCTATGGTGGCACACGCCCAGGGCTCTCCAACGACTACCGACGAAGCAACTTCCGAAGCAACTTCCGAGGCTACTCCGGACAGCACCGCAGCCGATAGTACTGCCGCAGCTGAAAGTACTGCCGCAGCTGAAAGTACTGCCGCAGCTGAAAGTACTACGGATGAGAAATCCGAAGCTGGTCCCGATTCGCCGAAGGAATAGCAGCCGTCCGTAATGCCGGCAG
>JAKVBZ010000291.1 GCA_022448645.1 Pirellulaceae bacterium | reverse complement strand
CCAACGACATCCCAACGCTCATCCATCACCCGGCCTCGTCGAACCAAATCCGATCTGCCGTGGTCGTATGCCCCGGTGGTGGTTACGGCGGTCTCGCCATGGGACATGAAGGAGATGAGATCGCAGCATGGTTGAATCGACATCAGATCACAGCATTCATCCTAAATTACCGTCACCGTGGAAAAGGTTACGGCCACCCCGCGCCCCTACTCGATGCGCAACGAGCCGTCCGGATGGTACGCGCCAAGTCCACCGAATGGGGAGTCAACCCCAACCGGATTGGCATCATGGGATTCTCAGCCGGTGGCCACCTGGCGTCGACCGTGGCGACACATTTCGACGAAGGACAAGTCCAACACGACGACACGATTGAGCGAGTCAGTTGCCGCCCTGATTTTGTGATTCTCTGCTACCCCGTTATCGCACTCGACGAACCCTTCACCCATCGAGGTTCCCGAAAAAATCTGCTGGGTGATGACCCGTCATTGGAGTTGGTCCATGCCTTGTCAAACGAGCGACAGGTTACACCAAATACGCCGCCCATGTTCCTATTTCATACGCATGAGGATGTGGCAGTGCCGCCGGAAAACAGCCTCGTCATGTACCGTGCACTCCGAGACAAAGACGTTCCTGCCGAATTACATATTTATCAGGTTGGTAAGCATGGGGTCGGTCTCGCAAAATCCATCCCGGGTACGTCCAGCTGGTCAGATCGTTGCCTCGATTGGCTACGGAGTCACGACGTCATTCCCTAAGTTGCACTAGCCGAAAGAAACTTCTCCAGCATTCCGGCATGCCCCAATGCATGTCCGCAGCCGGCGATACAGTCGAAGCTTCACGACGTTCGTTACTGTTAACCAAGACTTCGGTTGGTAACACGCACATCAAACCTGCGTCCCTTTTACGGTGTGATTCGCGATAGAAACGACGCGATCAAGTTTCGCGGCACTTTGGCCGCTGAGGCTCATTGAGCATCGCGTCGAAGATCACTGTGTCGAAGATCACTGTGTCGAGAATGTCCCTCAAGGTGGATTCAGATCTCGGCACAGAGACGTTTAGAACTGGTACTCCAAACCGACGGTGGCGCCATGCATGAACAGCGCTGAAGTGGTGTCGATCGAAGCCGAGCCGGGAGCCAGCAGGCTCGTACTACTTAACTGTTGAGGAGCAAGCGCAACGCTATCCAACCACATTAAATGATAACCGCCGTAAGCCGACAATCCACCACACAGCCTGGCCACGCCCCGTAATCCGAGCTCACCCACAAAGGACGTTTGGTCTTCGTCAGCGGCGACACTCGAAACCAAGCCACCGATACTACCCGTTATCGGTGACGAAACATCTAGGTCGATGTGGTTCGCCATGATTCCAGCTCGACTTACCAGATCCAACCGATACCATCTTTGAGACAGCAGGGCTGCATCGGCACCGACTTGCAGTCCGTACATCTTGTTCGCCGCCGACAAACGATACTGTCGTTGCACCGACGGCGTTACCTGTGAACCGCGCAGTTCGTCATCCAATTCGATCCAACGAAACCCAGCCAACACCGAAACGCAGGGATGGTACTGATGACGCAAGTTGAATTCGGCACTGTAAAGATCGGTACCGTAATCCACATGGAAAGTCGTATTTGTAACCGTGGAGGTAAAGGGAATACCAGGTCCCACTAGGCTTGCGGAAACATCTCCTCCGCCTTGACCTCTCGTATGCCAACGATCCAACCCCAAAAAACCAACGTCAAATCCCCAGCAAGAGCAACAATCTTGATACATCAGCGTCAAACGAGGCACGGCCTGGTGATTGAACCCGAGATCTTCCGCATTCACAACGCGTCCAGTTTGCTCGACAATCAAGGGTTGATTCCCACCATCCGCTCGACGCAGAAACATCGTCTCGGCAAGCACCGTCCAGGTTCCTCCACAACCGCCGTGACACGGATCACAGCACGCGTTGCAAACACCGATGCCTTCTGCCCAAGGATAAGTGTACGCGGGCAGTTCCGAGGGTTTGTCAACCGGATCTTCAGCTCGTACAAAACCCCGAGTGGCTAACATCGTGAAGGCGAGAAGAACCATACTGATTCGCGTAGTTCGAGACATCCTGGAACCTCCACTAGGAGTTCAGCTGTTCACGACGTGGCAGGAACCCCAAGGTGGGAGAGGCACCCCCATCATCACGATCGAAGATATACGT
>JAKVBZ010000290.1 GCA_022448645.1 Pirellulaceae bacterium | reverse complement strand
CTGCTCGAATCAATATGTTAACCCTGAACTGGCAGACACCGCTCTATCCGACCAGAAGCACGAAAGGAGTTCAGATATTTCGAACCGTACTGCAGGCATGATGATCAACCTGCCATGGAAGCTGTGTTTTTTTTGATTTTGGTCCACCTGCGCAAAACATTCGGGCAAGAAACCATCGGCCATGCTTCACTCTTAACAGAATGTTGCCTGTGCCGCAGATAGCGTGCGTCGGTTATTGAGAGAGGCGAACAAGCACGTCGTCGCCTTCAGCTTTGATTTCGTGCACAGCCGTGGCTTCGGTGGCTGGCATCGTCAGAGCCTGTCCGGTACGCATATCGAATTTGGCTCCATGACGAGGACAAGCAATTTCGTACCCGCTTAGTTGGCCTTCACCCAACGGTCCACCGTCATGTGTACAGACATCGTCCAGGCAATATAGATCTCCACCAGCTCGAAAGATAACGACCAAACGTTCATCCAATTCCACATACAGCTTGCCGCCTTCTGGAATCTCAGAATTCGTGGCTATTTTTGTGAAGTCGTTCATTAATCCTACTCGTACTCGCGAACCCTACGTGCGATAGCCTGTCCCAAAGCTTCACGCACACTTTCGATGGTGATGCGATCAAATATCTGCTGAAAGAAACCTGTTACGATCATTCGAGTGGCTTCTTTTCGCGTAAAACCTCGAGACTGGGCATAAAAAATCATTTCCTCATCGACTCGACCGGTCGTTGAACCGTGCGTACAGCGCACGTCATCTGCTTCAATTTCCAGGCCTGGAATCGCGTCCGCACGAGCCTGCTGTGAAAGAAGAAGATTATCGTTCCTCTGATAACCGTCCGTTTTTTGCGCTTTGTCATCGACTTGAATCATGCCCCGCCAAACCGTGCGCGACTGATCCTGCAGCGCGGCTTTATAGAGAAAGTCGCTGGTGCAATGAGGTGCGATGTGATGCTGCTTAGTGTGATAAGAAAGGTGCTGACGACCTTCGGTGAACATCGTCCCGTTAACCTGGCACGAAGCGCCTTCCCCAACCAACTCAACATGCTGGTTAACTTTTGCCAGTCGACTTCCTAGCGCTCCGATGGTCCACTGGAGCGAGGCATCCTGGTCAATCACGGCTTTTTGGTGAGCAAAATGCCAGACGCGATCGGACCAGTTCTGTAGGCTGACGTAACGCAAGTGGGCCCTGGGTCCAACCAAAAGCTCGGTAACTCCACAATGCAAACCACCGCTATCTTCCGCAGTACTGGCAGTTTCCACCAGCACAGTGGCTTCGGCACCCTCTTCTAGAATAACCAACACACGCCCGAGGTCTGTGGCCCCGTCGGAGAGGATGGAGTGCACATGGAAGGGCTGGTCGACGACGACTCCACGAGGCACCAGAAGGACTGCTCCGGATGACCAAGCGGCACTATTGAGAGCGGTAAACTTATCTTCATCTCGAGACACTGCGTGTCGCGTAAGATGTGGACGAATCACATCGCCATGCTTGGCGACCATGGTAGTCAAGTCTCCAAACAGCACTCCCTGATCGGACCACTTGGGAGCTACCGAACCAATATGAGATCGTCCGTCAAGCGATACGGTGCATCCTCCCAAATCAACATCCGCAGACAATGTCGCCGGGGGAATACTCACTGTCGTGCCAGCATCTGCCACGTCTGATGATACTGGAGGAAGTCCAAACCGATCCAATTTCAGAAGACGAATGTCGGTGCGCATCCACTCTTCTTCAGACCTGCTGGGTAGCGGAGTTTCTCGAAAGATGTCCCAAGCTTGACTTCGATCGGCGTGCAGCCACTCAGGTTCCTGGCGAGCGGCCAGAAATGCCTTAAAAGATTCGTCACTGAACCCAGCTACTGTCGTTTCAGTCATCGTCATCGTATTTTGTCAATCTGTGGGAAAATCCAACCGTATCTCGCAGCTTTCCCATCTCGAATTCGCCGGCCATTCCTCTGGCTGGCACGCGTCCCTACGCTTCTGAAATCCAGGGAATTACCGGAATCTCTTGGCTAAAAGAAGTTACCCCACCGAGCCTTCCATCTGCAGTTGAATCAGCCGGTTCATTTCTACCGCATACTCCATGGGCAGCTCTTTGATGAGAGGTTCTACAAAGCCATTCACAATCATAGTGCTGGCTTCGGATTCGGAAAGCCCGCGGCTCATCAAGTAGAACAATTGCTCTTCACCGATCCGCGACACGCTGGCTTCGTGTCCGATCGAAACATCCTGTTCGGCTATTTCAATATAAGGGTAGGTGTCGCTGCGACTATCTGGATCGAGAATCAAGGCATCACAAACCACGTTACTCTTCGAGCCAGTGGCTCCCTTTTCCACTTTAACCAAACCTCGATAGCTGCTGCGCCCACCGTTTTTGGAAATTGATTTCGAGATAATCTGGCCGGTAGTATTGGGTGCGCAGTGAACCAATTTCGCCCCAGCATCTTGATGTTGCCCAGAAGACGAAAAAGCGATTGAAAGGATTTCGCCACGCGCACCTGGCTCAAGCATGTAAACCGCGGGATATTTCATCGTCAATTTGCTTCCCAAATTG